>JBCCLS010000387.1:0-4120 GCA_039026835.1 Bacteroidota bacterium
CTATTATCTAAAGTCAAAATAGCAAACATAAACGAACAATGGATGATTGTAGGTGGCGACCGTAGAAAACGTGGAAACAATTCCAAAACAGGTGATACACGACAGCAACAACAAGGTATAGGAATACTCCAACCAGCAGCTGCTTTCGTATATATGTGAATTTATAGTAGAGTGCTAAAAGTGCACGAATCCTTTACCAAGATTTGTGCACTTATTAATTTTTCAAATTATGACCAGAACCGTATTCGGCATTATTTTACTCATATTAACAAGTTGTGCCAATGAGCATTCGTTTCAGCGAACTGTGCCTGTAACTATTCAAAATGCGACTACGGAAATATATCATGGAAAAGAAATAGCAGATCCATTTCGTCCGCTGGAAAATATGAAAGATTCCACCATACACAAATGGTATTCGGACGAAGCAGCCTATGCACAACAAATTCTTCAAAATATCAGTGGACGCAATTCGTTTCAAACACAAACTACAGCTTCAAACATTGCAGTTTCAGAGTTAATTTTTACCAATGACGATCATTACTACTATCTCAAGAAAACAGCTAATGAGGTGACGGCAAAACTCTATTGCAAATACCAATTGCAAGGCGAAGAACGATTAATTTTTGATCCAGAAAACTATCAATCAAATTCAAAAGATACCTATTACATCAACTATTTTAATCCAAGTTGGAACAACCGTCACATAGTTATCAGTCTTTCAAAAAATGATCAAGAAATTTCTGAACTGATCATTCTGGACACACAGACAAAAGAAAAACATCCACAAGTCATTCAAAATGCATGGCCAGCTGCATTAGGTGGTGTACGTTGGCTGGCAGATGATAGTGGATTTTTCTATGAATACATTCCAGAAATCAATCAAGAGTCGGAGGAGTATTTAAAAAATGTAGAAACGGTCTTATACACTCTCGGAAGCAATCAGAAGCAGCGAAAGGTCTATTTCTCCAAAAAGAACAATCCTGAACTACAGATGAGTTCAGGCGATTTTCCAGAAGTATTTTTGCAAAATCCGACCGATATGTATCTATTCAGTGCAGTTTCTGGTGCAAGTGCTTACTACGAATATTATTATACGGAGTACGATCAATTATACGAGAAAAAAATACGCTGGAAACCACTATTCACACAAGAGGACAAAGTGCCATTTTTCTACGTAAAAGACGATGCAATTTACTTTGTTACCGCGCGAGATGCATCCAACTTTAAAATATGTAAAACTTCGTTGAAAAATCCAAACGTGCAACATCCTGAAGTATTGGTGGCAGAAGATCCAAAAGCAACCATTACAGACGTAACGATGACAAAGGAAGGCTTGTTTTTTGTGAAGACGAAGAATGGAGTGGCTTCTAAATTGTACAAATTGCAAGATGGAACTGCGGTAGAAATTCCAATTCCAAAACCTGCAGGTGCCATTTATCTGTTGTCAAAAGGTCCCGCGTACGATGATTTATGGATTGAAATTAGTGGATGGACTACCAATGAAGTCCGTTACAAATACAATTCAACCAGCAACACATTCATAGAAGAACAACTCTATCCACAAAAAAATAGCAATGCGTTTGACGATATTGTGGTGGAAGAAATTGAAGTGCCTTCGCATGATGGCGAACTTATTCCGCTGTCGCTGATTTATCAAAAAGACACACAAAAATCAGGAAACAATCATGTATTAATGCGCGGTTACGGAACCTATGGGATTTCATTGTCACCAGAAGTTGATCCGCTGATGATGCAATGGATTTCCAAAGGTGGAATATATGCAGTAGCACATGTACGTGGTGGTGGTGAAAAAGGTGATACTTGGCACAAAGCAGGTTATAAAAAGACCAAACCCAACACATGGAAAGATTTTATTGCCTGTACAGAATATATCATTGATCAAAAGTATACCAAGCCTGAAAAAATTGCCATTTGGAGTTCCAGTGCAGGCGGAATTCTCATCGGACGCGCCATTACCGAACGCCCAGACTTGTATGCTGCGGCAATAGTTCGTGTTGGAAAACTGAACACATTACGTTCTGAAAACACGCCAAATGGACTCAACGGTATCAAAGAATACGGAACTGTAAAAGATCCAAACGAATTTGAATATTTACTAGAAATGGACGCTTATCATCACATCAAAAAGGGAGAAAAATATCCAGCACTTTTATTAACGGCAGGCATGAATGATACACGTGTTCCTGTATGGCAACCGGGAAAATTTGCGGCAAAAATGATGCAGGCAAATGCAGCCAATGTGCCAGTGATATTCAATGTAGATTTTAAAAGTGGACATGGTTTTGACGCCAGTGCTGAAAAACGCCGTCAAGAAATGCAGGACATATTGTCTTTTGCATTCTGGCAAACAGGTCATAATGATTTTACACTTAAAAACATACACTAAAAAATTAAAGATTGCTATTTCTTGCTAAGACGCGTATTGTACGTTTCGAAATTGAGAATACGCATATTTTTACTAACTCAATCCAATAGAAAAGTCAGGTGGAAACGCTTGGCTTTTCGTTTTTTTAAAGAAGTGATGTAAACTTTTTCTTTTGACTGTAAATTGATCTTGTTTCGCCCTGATTTTGACTTTTTTTCCTAACGTAGCTAAGGCTATGTTACTCAAAAAAGGCTTCATCAGACCAAAAAATCTCTAATTTTCGTTACAAAACAAAAAATTTACATCACTTCTAAATGTTGATTTTGATTCTACACAGAATTATCTATCTTGGGAATGCAAATTTTCTGTGACAATTAATGGAAACCAGTACTGTCTTTATCGTTCTCTTATTGGCTGTAGGTGCCCTACAAGGTGTTATCTTTGGTAGCATTCTATTTCGTTCTACCACACACAACAAATTAGCCAATCGTATTCTTGCGACGATTCTGTTTTTATTGTCGTATCGCTTATTCGTGCAAATTCTGCGACTCTTCGGATTGGGATATTACGACAGTTGGTATTATGTAATGCTCGATCTCAGTTGGATTCACGGTGCGTTGTTATACTTCTACGTAAAAGCACAAACACAACCCAATTTTCGCCTCAAAACCTCTGATTGGATACATTTTGTTCCTGTAGTCGTACAAATTGGGATTAGCATATTTGTCCGAATGCAAAATCTTTATTGGGACGGTACACGGGAAAGTCTAACGTGGCTAGGCTATTACGGATATGTCGTTTGGATGAATAAACCAACTATCTATATCGTAGCAAGTATTTTGATCATTTTTTATGCGTACAAAGGACAAACGTTGTTGCAAGCTGCGGGAAGCACTGTCGAAATACAAACAACAAAGCGCGCATGGATCAAGCGCATCATTCGTTCCTATTTACTATATTTTTCACTGTTTTTATTGGTTCTTTTAGTTGATTTAATTGTGTTTTCTTCAGCTAATGAAGGATACTATTTTTATTTTACCAGATTTTACTACTATCCATTTTTTGTGGGAATCGCCATGTTGACCTATTGGATTGGAATGGAAGGTTTTTCCAGAAGAAACGATCCTGAATTGACACTCAAAAAAGTACTTCCAACTGAAACCACGGAAAAACTCAAAGAAATTTCTAAACTGCTTGAAACGGCAATGCAACAAGACAAACTGTACAAAAATCAAGAACTCTCTTTGCAAAGTCTGGCAACGCAGTTAGACATCAAACCATATCTCATTTCTAAAAGTTTAAGCGAAATTTTCAACAAACGTTTCAATGATTATATAAACGAATATCGCGTCAAAGAAGTTCAAGCCTTACTCAACGATGCTAGCAATTCAAAATATACCTTACTCAGTTTGGCAATGGAAGCAGGCTTCAATTCCAAATCCTCTTTCAACCGCGCGATCAAAAAACAATTAGGCATTTCACCAAGTGAATTAAAGTTTCAGAAGTAGTTTTGAATAGCGTATTTTATATGTGTTTAAACCTATGCTACGTCATTGCGAGACGAAGTCGTAGCAATCTGTTTAAATCTAAGTAGGTTTAGTCTTTGAAATAGTCATTGTTACATTAATAGGGCATTAGGTTTTAGGAATTAGTCGCGAATTAAGTACCAATTTGAAAACCTAGCGTCACTTCGAGTGGTTTTCGTAATGAAATGAAGAAAATTGTATCGAGAAG
>JBCCLS010000388.1:0-4114 GCA_039026835.1 Bacteroidota bacterium
AAACAAATTGTAAAAAAGAGTAGTGGCGTTGGGTTAAATAATATCCGACAACGATATGATTTACTCACACAACGCCAAGTATATATTAACAAAACAACATCGGATTTCCAGGTGGCAATTCCGATGCTTACAAAACAAAGAGAAATCATGAGAAATGAAATTATACCAAGAACTGAAGGCGGATTGGACGATAAGTATATTGAAGCTAGAAAGCATGTTGAAAAACTCAAAGAGTTTTATTACAACTTATTATCGTACTGTTTGGTCATCCCGTTTTTAATATTTATCAACTTAAGATTCAGCCCACAATTCCAATGGTTTTGGTTTCCAATGTTTGGATGGGGAATTGGATTGGCGTTTCACGCAATGAGTGTATTTTTCGAAAATGGAAGATTCGGTAAAAACTGGGAACAACGCAAGATTCGTGAATACATGGAACAAGAAGAACGTAAACGCTGGAACTAATGGAAAACAGGAATCGAGAAAAAACAGAACGCTATTTACGCGCCGAAAAAAAGGTAAACGAACTCAAAGGATTTTACATTCATGTATTGGTATATATTTGTGTAAATCTATTTATCAGTACCAAAAAAATAATGACAAATCTAGACAATGGAGAAACGTTTGAACAAGCATTTTTTGATCTCGGAACGTTTATTGTTTGGCTCGCTTGGGGAATTGGATTGGCATTTCATGCATTCAATGTATTTATAGACAACGGTATCTTGGGTAAAAACTGGGAAGATCGTAAAATTCAAGATTACATGGACGAAGAAGACCGCGGCAACTGGTATTAAAAATATCATCAATAATAACATCATCAATCAAATTTCAAAAAATAAAAAATCATGGAAAGATTACCATCAAATATAGACACAGTTAGTTCATCAAACACCTACAACAGCGATTACAAAAAAGAAGAAGCCTATATGCGTGCTCGCAAGAAAGTAGAAAAACTCAAAGGCTTCTATGGTCACTTAGGCTCGTATGTGATCGTCAATATTTTTATCCTCATCTTAATCGGAGTCAACTTGGATGAAGGCGAAACAATATGGCAATATGCTCACTTTTCCACTGCTTTTTTCTGGGGAATTGGATTGGCATTTCATGCAGCTGGTATTTTCGGACCTGACTTATTGCTAGGCAGAAAATGGGAAGAGCGGAAAATTCAAGAATACATGTCTGACAAACGCCGTAATTGGGAGTGATTCTCTTTGAAATTTTGAATTTTGAATTGTGAATGTTGAATTGCTTCTCAGCAACCTTAATGGTCTTAAGAAACATCAAATTAACAAAAAAAGTAGTTTTAATAAGTTTTTAGATATTAGTATTGAGAATTGAGAGACCTTCTTAAGAAACTTCAAATTAACAAAAAGACAAACAGACAAATCAACAAAAAAGAAGTTTAAAAGTTTATTAGGTTTATAAGTTTAGGCTTTGAAAGAACATTAGAGTTAGACGACAACCCACAACGGAGCGCAGCGACTAACCGACAACCAACGAACCAAAATACAAAATATAAAACTGAAAAATATTAAATGAAAAACTAACTTCCCAACAACAAACAACAAACAACCAACAACAACCAACCAAAGACCCAACACCCAACACCCAACACCCAAAACCCAACACCCAAAAATGAAAGTAATCATCATCGAAGACGAAAAACCATCTGCACGACGACTCAATCGTATGTTAGAACGTGAGCGCATGCCTGTCGAAGTCATGTTGCACTCTGTAGCAGAATCTATTGAATGGTTTCAAAACAATCCACATCCTGATTTGATATTTTTAGACATTCAATTGTCTGACGGATTGTCCTTTGAAATCTTTGAAGTCATTGAAATTACCTCAGCTATCATCTTTACGACGGCGTATGACGAATATGCGTTGCAAGCATTCAAACTCAATAGCATTGATTACTTACTCAAACCCATTGATGAAGACGAACTCATTGCTGCCGTTGAAAAATACAAATCGCGCGTACCAAAAGCGCAGAATGTTCAACTCAACTTTGACGATATTAAAAAACTATTGGTCAATCCGATAGAACGTACTTACAAAAAGCGATACACCGTAAAAGTAGGACAGCATTTAAAAATGATTCCCATTGATGAAATCGAATGTTTTTACAGCGAAAACAAAGGCACATATGCGCATACGGTTGAAGGTAGAAACTATTTGTTGGAAACATCTTTAGAAAACTTAGAAGACGAACTTTCTCCGGAAATCTTCTATCGTGTCAGTCGTAAATTCTATGTAAATATAAACGCGATCAAAGACATTGTAAGTTACACCAACTCTCGCTTACAAATCAAATTGAATCATTACAATGAGCAAGAAATCATTGTAAGCCGAGAACGTGTAAAAGATTTTAAAAATTGGCTGAATTGATCATTGAAGTTGAGAAGTTTATGATTGCATTTACATTTTAGATGCTAAATGTTGAATTGATTCAAACAAAAAAAGAGACAAATCCAATAAACAGCAACTAACAACGACCAACCAAAATCATAAATTATACGTAAACAACAATCCTACAGTGTTTACACTTCTTGTGCGTTGACTATTGGTAATACCTACATCGTCAGCCGTATCAAATCGATTGAAATCTCCTTGTGTGTTGAAAAGGATACCGAGACTGATTTTTTCATCAAAGTTGTACGACATTCCAATTCCTGACTGCAATCCAAAATTCCAACCTTCGTAAATGTCGCCATTGGTAATGCCACCTGCAAAACTGAAATCATCCTTGATAATGGTTTGTGCATACAATCCAATATTGGCAACCAATCGTACTTTTGGCGATATATTGTAATTTCCACTCAATAACAATGGAATTTTAAGTGTACTGCGTTCATGGTAAAAATTTGTACCAACATTGTCAAAACCGTTTCCAGAAAGCTGATTAAAACCAAGTCCTGTAGCCAATCCCCAACGTGTTCCAATGGTATAATGGACTAAAATATCTACCGTATTTGCATCCAAATTGTAGTCAGGTTGATCTTCATTGTCCATGACCGCATACCCAACGCCTCCGTAGGCAACAATGCTAAATTTAGAAGTGGAATCGTCAACATATGGTTGGCCATTTTGATCCGTTTGTGCACTTAGGGTAACACAAGAAAGTATATAAATGCAAAGTAGTTTAAAGTTGAAATTTTTCATAATGCAATAATTTTTCCTCTAATTTAGGCGCATTCCTGCAGAATTAAAAAGATATACAATCGGAATTTATAAAAATGAAGTAGATTTAAGGAAGTTTTAAGAAAATGCGCTGTAACAAATACAAGTAGTACAGCACTAATTGCCACAAACGTGTGTACATGATCAAAACCGGAATACATACATGTTACCATGGAAATTTGGGCGAAATTCGTCGTTCCAATCTATTCAAACTTCAAAAAGATTTTGAGGAAAAACCTTCCTTGTCTTTCAAATATGTGTTGGCAGGACAAGAAGAATATATTGTGGATGGAAAGCACGTTTCCCTGCGAAAAGGCGATGCGTTGTTCTTTAAAGATGAAAAGCAATACCAAGCTTTTGTCGATTCGCAAGAAGCTACTATCGGTTTGTGTATTGATCTTAATTTTGACAAACTTACCACCACAACCGATCTACTTCAAGAGCGCGAATTGTTTTTATTTGATCCAGAATTCCGTACGCAGCGACTTAGTTTTCTGCATCCAACCATGCATGTTATTCTACAGAAAATTGGTTCAGAATTCAATACAGATCAATTATTCTTAGAAGAATCTATGCAAGATTTGTTGTTAGGAATTGTGAATATGGAAGCGGAATTTCAATCAAAAATAACTGACATTCCTGTCAAAAAAAGCAGCTACAAAAAAGAACTCTTTCAGCGCTTGCTTATTGCCAAAAATTACATTCACGACAACATGCGACAGCAAATACAATTGCAGGATATTGCGGATGCAAGTACCATTTCTACTTTTTATATGCATCGTTTATTTCGCCAAGCATTTGGTTGTTCGCCAACGGTGTATTTGGAGCGAATTCGTATGGAAGCAGCCAAAGAAAAATTAAATTCCAATCTGTCTGTAAAAGAAGTAGCTTTCAGTGTTGGCTATACAGATGAAGCGTATTTTTCGAG
>JBCCLS010000389.1:0-4108 GCA_039026835.1 Bacteroidota bacterium
AAACACTCGAACTGACGCTTGGTTTTTCAGATTCAAGTTCAACTTCAAATTCAAAAAAATTCAAATCATCTGTAATGATTCTAAAAAAGTTCCTACTAAGTCATCATGGAATTTTTACTATACTTTACAATTGGAATCTTGGTGACCTTTGTCGGCGCACTTCCTTTGGGTACAGTTAATATTTCTGTCATCAATACAACCTTAAAAGTTGACATGCGCAATGCGATGAAAATTGCTTTTGCCGCAGGAATCGCTGAGATATTGTTATCATTTTATGCATTGCACAGCAGCATGATGATTGCGGAGTTTATCGAAATGAATTCCTGGATTCAGGTGACTATTGCAATTATCTTATTTGTTGCAGGTGGTTTTTTATTCTTCAAAAAGCAAAAAACGACTGCTGAGAAAAAGTTCAAAATGCCAAAATATGTTACAGGATTGCTTTTAGGATTGCTAAATCCGCCTGTGTTGGCATATTGGTTGTTTATGATTTCCTACTTAAATAAAAATGATTTTCATTTGAATATGAATTCTTCGATCGCCATTTTAATCGTATTCTTTTTAGGTGTGTATTTGGGAAAATTAGCAACATTGTACGGATATAGCAGATTCAGTGTATTCCTCAAAAATAAAGTGCAAAATATTGCCGTAATGATCAATCGTGTGATTGGAGTATTACTATTAGTGATTGGTTGTGTGCAGTTGGTGAAGTTTTTGTTAGGTTAGAATCGCTACGCTTTTAGACTTTTCCCCGTGAAGGCAGGAATCGCTTAGACAGGTTTTCTTTAGAATGCTGCGCGGTTAGATGCTCATTTATTTTTTGTTGATTTTTTCTGAAATAACATAGAAAAATTAGCTTCTAACAAAATATTCAATTCACTTGAAACACAAAAAAAAGCGAACCGAAGTTCGCTATTTAGGATACAAAATGGATAATTTAATAATATCCTTGATCTTAGCGCCAATACGTAGTTAAATACACGGTATTATCATGCTCATAATCAGAGCAGAAAACTGCATCCATACATTCACTAGGATTCTCAAACGTTTCACACATATAATAAAAGCTTCTGCAAACATCATCGTCACCACCGTGAATGCGTAATTGATCTTGCTTATTTAGCTGTTTCACCTTATCAATTTTTAAAAGAGATTTTAACATAACAAATAATTTAAATGAATAATGATTCAAATGAAAAGAAAAAGAAAACTAGAAACAACAAATAGAAGTCGGATTACTATAAATCAGACACCTAAAATAGCGTATCAATTATGAGTTGACAAGTTTTATATTTCTTCAGAAAAAAGGTCATAGAAAAAGCTTGATTTTAAGCATTAAATTAACAGATTCCCACGTGGTGAACTCCTCGCGATGACGGTTCAAAAAAGAGCTAACGGCTAAAAATAAACAGCAAAATTAATATCTCACGAAATTCGTAAGCTCACTACCAAACCTTCATTTCCGCGAACATTGAAAACAGTGTTATCTTCAAAGATTAAGTATTGCCCTTTGATGCCTTTTAGCACACCTTCATAGGTTGGTGTTTTGCTAAGATTCAAACTTTTTACTTTTTCTGGATAGGAAAGTACTGGAAAATCCAAATCAACCACTTCCCTATTTGCCAAATAATATTCTTTAGCTTCGTCAGGGATAAAATCTTTCAATTCCGCTTTTTTGGCTAATAAATCCGCTTCTTCATTTACATTTTGTAGCATTTTTCGCCAATTCGTTTTATCAGACACATAAGATTTTAATGCAACTTCCGTGATGCCTGCCAAATAGCGATTCGGTGCTTCTATTACTTCCACTGCCTTGATAGCTCCTTGATCAATCCAACGTGTAGGTACTTGTGGTTTTCGGGTGACGCCAACTTTCACTTCACTTGACAGCGCCAAATACACAATATGTGGTTGTAATTGTACTTTTTTCTCATACTCCAAATCGCGATCTTCAATACCTAAATGTGCTGTGCTCAATTCAGGTCGCATAATCCAATCGCCCGCAGATGGAATCTCATAAAAACAACTTTTACAAAATCCCTGACGGAAGATTTGTTTGTCTAAATGACAGCTTAAGCACTCAAATCTTTCAAAATTTAGACGCAGTGTTTTATTAAGTAACTGATTCATATTCAGGAAGTCATCGTCAAAATTTAAGTAGTATTGAATCGGATTTCCAAACTCTGTTTGCATTTTTGTTAAAACACCTTTGTACATCATTAAAGATTTTTGCTATTTTTATTCAATTGAAGTATGTTTACATGCTTGTAAAACGAAATAACGAAAATAACAAACTTTTCGTGAGCAACCATAGTATAATCGCTAAAATCACAACTGAATAACCATAACAACACCATGCCGATACCATTAGAAAATTCTATCGCTTCTTGGTTTTTGAAAAAGCTCATCTCACAGATTGAGCATTTTTTGAGAAACCCTAATGAGGTGCAGCTAGAACTGCTAATGAACTTATTGCATACTGCGAAGAAAACAGAACTTGGCGAAAAGTATGATTTTACAACAATTACCAATTACAAAACATTTACAGAGCGCATTCCGGTAACGGCATACGAGGACATTCAACCTATGATTGAGCGTGCGCGCAAAGGAGAACCCAACATTTTTTGGCCAAAATCCATTCGTTGGTTTGCCAAATCGAGCGGAACTACCAATGCGAAAAGTAAATTTATTCCGGTCACAGATGTTTCTTTAGAATATTGTCATTATGCGGCAAGTAAAGATTTGCTGTGTATGTATTTGAACAACAATCCGAATGCTCAAATGTTTAATGGAAAATGTTTACGCTTGGGCGGAAGTAAAGAATTGTATGAACAAAATGGCACTTATTTCGGGGATTTATCTGCAATTTTAATTGATAATTTACCATTTTGGGCAGAATTTAGCAGTACGCCAAGTAGTAAAGTATCGCTTATGGGTGATTGGGAAGTAAAGATTGATGCTATTATTAAAGAATCCTTACGCGAAAACGTAACGAGTTTGGCAGGTGTTCCTTCTTGGATGTTGGTTTTACTAAACGTAGTTTTAGAACAGACACACAAAAGCAATTTGTTTGAAGTTTGGCCAAATTTGGAAGTCTATTTTCACGGGGGTGTGAGTTTTACGCCTTACGAAGAGCAATATCGAAACATACTGCCCGATCCTTCTTTTAAGTATTACGAAATTTACAATGCTTCGGAAGGTTTCTTTGCGATTCAAGATCGAAATAACTCTGATGAACTCTTACTCATGCTAGATTATGGAATTTTTTATGAGTTCATTCCTATGCATACATTCCGCACGCCACATCAGCGAGTAATTCCTTTATCGGAAGTAGAAGTTGATCAAAATTATGCAGTAGTCATCACTACTAATGGTGGTTTGTGGCGTTATATGATTGGTGACACCATTCGTTTTACATCTACGGATCCATATCGCATCAAGGTTACAGGCAGAACCAAACATCACATCAATGTATTTGGTGAAGAATTGATCATTGAAAATGCAGAAGATGCACTTAGAAGAGTCTGCACGGCTACACGGTCAGAAATTGCAGAGTATACTGCCGGACCTATTTTTATGAATGATGGAGAAAAAGGTGCACACGAATGGATTATTGAATTCAATCAGGCACCTGACAATATTGAAGAATTTGCATTTCTTTTAGACGAAGCACTTCAAAATATCAATTCTGATTACGAGGCCAAGCGTTACAACAATATGACCTTAAACAGTTTAAAGTTGCACGTGGCACGTACCGGATTATTTTATGAGTGGTTAAAGAAAAATGACAAACTTGGTGGACAACATAAAATTCCTCGCTTATCCAATCAGCGCATCTATTTGGACGATTTACTTCAAATGAACACACAAGTCTAAATCAATCAATACCAGCACACTAACTTTTATATAGGGGAAAATACCTGGTTTTATTTCGGTAGTTTCGGTGTTTTATACTTCTTATCGGATATTCATGTAATTTATCTAAAAAAGTGTAAGGAACTCAAATGCGATTATATCTTTACAGTATCAGATTATTAACAATATTACAATACTTATTCTAAAATGAGAAAGTTTAAAGCAACGGTGCTAACTTCTTTAGCACTGTTCA
>JBCCLS010000390.1:0-4106 GCA_039026835.1 Bacteroidota bacterium
GTGCGTTTGTAGAAAACAAAAAGTTTGACAGATTTAGACTTATAGACACCAATGGAAATTATGTAAGTACACACGAATTTGATCAATATGCACCAACATTCAATGATGAACCTGGAGAAAGCTTTTTTGAGAATGGAGAAGTGTATGTTTCTGTGGATGATGCTTGGGGAATCATCAATAGAGACGGAACATTTACAGCGCCACTAACCGATATTTCAGGTGATGCGGACTATGATAGTTTTCAACAAGTTGGAGAATATTTGATGTATTATGATGACGCTGGGGAAGGATATCTTTACGGGTTCTGTAATTTAAAAACAAATGTGATCGTTCCACCAATATATACCGCAATCAATTTTGACACTTTACACAATGAGTTGATTCATGTAGAACTGAATGATACCATGATATATTTAAATCAAAAAGGAGCAACTGTTTGGAAAGAAAATAGTAGTACAGAAGAATTAAAACCGTTTAACATTTTTGCCATGAATCGCGGTTATTTTTATGCGTCATCTCCTTCTGTAGCTGAACTCAACGGTTTTGGCGGCTGGGCGACTTCTGAAAATCAATTTCAAAAAGCAAAGAAACAATCATTTCCTAAAAACAAATTTGGAATTTCAGTAACTACCGAAACCATTGTTCCATATAACGAAAAATACAAAGGACATCAACTTTATGTATACAATACCACAAAGGATTCTATTTTCTTTAATGCGCAAGACAGTCGTTTATACATGAACATTCAAGCAAAAGATGAAGATGGCACTTGGAAAGACATTGAGTATATACCAAGCAGTTGGTGTGGTAATAGTTATCATAATGTATTCTTGGCTAAAAATTCTTTTTGGGAATTTACAATTCCAAAATATGAAGGAGCGATTGCTACCAAATTACGCGTGAAACTTTTATACAAGTCAGATCATAAAGACAAAGAAAGTCAAGTACTGTATAGTGAAGAATTTGACGGCAGCATAAATCCTGCGCAATTTTGGTACAAAGGAAATTATATTCCCAGTGGCATGATGGATCCGTATTATGATTAACTAGGAAATCTTCAAACCATTTGGAATGTTGGCAGAAGGTTCCATTAAAATAACATCATCACCATCTACAGCGCCCATTACTAAACATTCTGAAAAGAAATTCGCGATTTGCTTTTTTGGAAAGTTTATAACGGCCATAATTTGCTTGCCAATCAAATCTTCTTTTGTATATCTTTTTGTGATTTGTGCGGATGATTTTCGAATTCCGATTTCTGCACCGAAGTCAATGGTGAGCTGATACGCTGGTTTTCTGGCTTTTGGAAAATCGTTTACTTCGATTATCGTTCCAATACGCATGTCTACTTTTTCAAAATCGCTCCAAGTTAAGTCTCCCATTGTGTTTTTTTGAGTAAATTTAGACTTTAAAAATTACAAAACAAATGGCACTGACTCCATCAAACATGCTTTCGCTAGGCACAAAAGCTCCAGATTTTTCATTAATTGATACTGTTTCTGACCAAATTATTTCTTTGAACGAAGCCAAAGGCGCCGCTGGAACTGTAATTATGTTTATCTGCAATCATTGTCCGTTTGTAAAACATGTAAATGACGGAATTGTTCAATTGGCGAATGATTATTTATCTAAAGGAATTGGTTTTGTGGCGATTTCTAGTAATGATGTAGAAAATTATCCCGCAGATGCGCCCGATTTGATGAAAGAAAATGCGCTTCAACATGATTTTTCGTTTCCATATTTATATGACAAAACTCAGGAAGTAGCCAAATCGTATGATGCAGCTTGCACACCTGATTTCTATATCTTTGATGCAGCGTTAAAGTTAGTTTACCGTGGACAATTAGACGATTCGCGTCCAAACAATGGAATTCCTGTGACGGGAAAAGACATGCGTTCAGCTTTGGAGGCATTATTGAACGATGAAAAAATCGCTGAAATACAAAAACCAAGTATTGGTTGTAATATTAAATGGATGTAGTTTAATGTATCAGTTTGAAAATTTGAAAATGCACCAATAGTGATGTTGCTTCTACCATAATATTGCAATAATTTACACTTTTAGGTTTCTAAACTAAAATCAAAAACTTTTCTACAAATCGGACTTTAGTAATAGAAATTGAACTGATATTTGATATTTCAAATTCAATTTCGAGTTCAAATTCAATTTAAAAAGTGTATCTGTAAGTAATTAGGAAACTAACCAACTCAAATACACAATACTTGACTAACGCTTATATCCATCCACAACGAATCAACAATTGATTGATGTGTTCGTAATGATGATTGCAATGCCACGCATAAATTCCGATGTTTTCTTTGAGACTTACTTTTTCATTGCCTTCTGGATGAATAAAAATCTGTCCCAAATCGGATTCAGTAAGTCCTTTTAAGAAGTATACCCATTTTGCATGCAAGGCAGTCATGGTATCTAATGAAAGTGCAATTGGTGCTGATTTGCTATCAAACAATTCTGCCCAACGATCTTCATAATAGGCTTTAATAAGTGGTTGTGTTTCGGTTAGTGTCCATTTGAAACGCGTATAACTGTTGTGATGACTGTCGGAAAGATGATGAATTACTTGTCGAACGGTCCAACCGCCAGGACGATACTGTGTATTTAATTGTTCTTGAGAAAGATTCTTGACTAGGTCACGCAAACGTTGCGGAAAATTTTCTAAAACTGTAATCCAATCTGAGATATGTTTTGGTGTAATGTGTTCTGGAATTTGCGGTTTCCCGATCGGATATTGTAACTGTTCCAAGTTCATTATATATAATGTATAAAAAAACGCCCTGAGATTTTCAGAGCGTTTCGTGTATGAGTTTATTTTACATCCATCAATTCTACATCGAACATAAGCGTTGCATTTGGCGGAATTACATTTCCGATACCTCGCGCGCCATAACCCAAGTGTGGTGGAATGACAAATCGTGCCTTATCTCCTACTTTCAATAATGCAATACCTTCATCCCAACCCGGAATTACATTTCCTTGTCCTAATGTAAAATCAATTGGTTTGTTGTGTCTGTATGAAGAATCAAAAACACCACCGTCAGGAAACATACCTTTATAATGAACAAAAACTGTTTTTCCTGCTTCGGCTTGCACGCCGTCACCTTTTTGAATGATTTTATAACGCAGGCCGCTTTCAGTTTTATCAAAACCCGTTGCAATTTCTTCTAATTCTTTTTCCGCTTTTTCTTTGGCTGCTTTTTCTCGTTCCGCTTTTGCTCCGTTAAACAATCGGAATGCTTCTACTGCATTGAACGCTTCCGCAGCTTCACCTACACGCACAATTTCAATTGTATCAATCGTATCTCCTTGCGCTACTGCATCTACAATATCTTGTCCTGACGCTACATGTCCAAACACAGTGTGCTTTCCATCTAACCAAGGTGTTGGTACATGTGTGATAAAGAACTGACTTCCATTCGTTCCAGGTCCAGCATTTGCCATTGACAATACACCTGGCGCATTGTGTTTTAATTCTGGATGAATTTCATCATCAAAATTATAGCCTGGACTTCCTGTTCCTGTTCCTAGTGGACAACCACCTTGAATCATAAAATCGGGAATTACTCTATGAAATGTAAGTCCATTATAATAAGGTGTACCTTGTGGTTTTGCACTGTTTTCTAAGTTTCCTTCAGCGAGTGCCACAAAGTTACCTACTGTTCCGGGTGTTTTTTGATATGTCAAGTTTACAAGGATTTCTCCCTTGCTCGTATGAAATTTTGCGTATAATCCGTCTTTCATTTTTATATATTTAATTAACATTGCGAAGATACGCATCCTAGAACAATTAGGAAATACACAGAAGTAAATAATCTTTTTAGCGAGAGTACTGTTTTCCCGTATTTTTTTTACCAAAAAACCATATCTACAAACCGAAATAAGATACTAACTTGATTTTTGAAATCAAGTTAGAAATCTATCTAATTTCAACTGCTGATTTTCAGATAGTTAACTCGATTTTTAGTTCAAAATTTATTGAAAAAATGTATAAATTTTAGTTAAAATCAGAATCTAAAATGAAGTTCTTTAATAGTTCAAAATTATACATAGTTTTAATACAAAACAATGATTATAAACAGGAAAACTA
>JBCCLS010000391.1:0-4063 GCA_039026835.1 Bacteroidota bacterium
CCAATGGTTTTTTGGGTGTAAAAGGTGTCGATGTTGTGATTTTATATCCAAGTGGAAAAGTTAGTGACATTCAAGAAAAGCAATTGACAACGTTAGGTCAAAACATTACGGCTTTGGAAGTAGATGGTGTGTTTGATGATTGTCAGGAAATGGTCAAAACTGCGTTTTTAGATGACGAAATCGCACGCACATTAACTTCTGCAAATTCGATTAACATTGCGCGCTGGTTGCCGCAAATGTTCTACTTTTTCTTTGCGTACAAAGCCATGCACAAACAGCACAAAAATATTGTATTTTCGGTGCCAAGTGGAAACTTTGGAAACATCTGTGCAGGAATTATGGCACAAAAATTAGGCTTGCCAATTCAGCATTTTATTGCTGCGACAAATGTGAATGATACCGTTTCAAACTACATGCAAAGCGGCAAATACACTCCACAAAAATCCGTCGCAACCATTTCAAACGCTATGGACGTTGGGAATCCGAGCAACTTTATTCGTATTCAAGAGTTGTATGGAAATGATTTTAAAACCATCAAACAGCATTTTTCGTCCTACAGTTTTACAGATGATGAAACAAAAGCAGCGATGAAAATGATCTACAATCAATTTGAATATATTGCCGATCCACATGGTGTCGTGGGATATTTAGGATTAAAAAATCATAATTTGCAAGACGCGTACGGAATCTTTCTAGAAACCGCACATCCGGTCAAATTTTTGCCTGTGGTTGAATCGACTCTAGACACTTCAGTAGACATTCCACCACAAATTCAAGAAATCATACACAAGGAAAAACATGCGCTAGCTATTAGTGATTATGAAGGTTTGAAACAGTTTTTGAATGACAAAAACAAGCAATTTTGATAGCAACTATAATCCGTCATCGCGAACGGAGTGAAGCAATCAGTTACTTCAAATAATGTTTTTATTCTTTTGAGTAACAGATTGCCACAAGTTTTTTCAAAACTTTCGCAATGACGTATTGAAGTGTTTTTTTCTTCAGACTATTCTCAAAACATTTTACTCCATAAAAACACTCGAACTGACGTTTGAGTCAAACAAAAAATAATTCGTGTATTCGTGGTACAAAAAGAAGAAACGGACTGTTTCAATATTTTACCAAATTCGCTTGTTTTCTTCATAGAAATCGAAGAACTGACAGTCATTCATATAAAATAAAAATTATCTTGCCGAGCGCAGTCAAACACATTTGATATTACATATTTTTAAATTCATTTCATAAAACCATCCCAAAACCGCCCAATTTCACAAAAACCTAAAAAAGTGATATCAATTTGTGAATCTACTATGCAATCAGCATTTTTTTAGGGCGATTTTTCATAAATTCGCAATCAATTTAAAAAAATTACTATGCAAAATACAGCTCTAACTGAAATTCACGAAGCATTGGGCGCTAAGATGGTTCCTTTTGCTGGCTTTAACATGCCTGTTCAATACGAAGGTGTGAATGTGGAACACGAAACGGTTCGTACTGGCGTGGGCGTTTTTGATGTAAGTCACATGGGCGAATTCGTGATTTCTGGACCAAGTGCGTTGGCGTTGATTCAAAAAATTTCTACAAATGATGCTTCTAAATTGGTCGATGGAAAAGCACAATACAGTTGTATGCCAAACAATGACGGTGGAATTGTGGACGATTTGATCATTTATCGTGTAAATGCAGAAAAGTATATTTTGGTAGTAAATGCTTCAAATATTGAAAAAGACTGGAATTGGATTTCAAGTCATAATGATGTCAATGCAGAAATGCGAAATGTATCTGATGACTATTCGTTACTGGCAATCCAAGGTCCAAAAGCTGCAGAAGCAATGCAATCGCTAACGGAAGTTGATTTAACCAATATCAAATATTACACATTCAAAATTGATACCTTTGCAGGCGTTGAAAATGTAATCATCTCTGCTACAGGATATACAGGTTCGGGCGGATTTGAAATTTACTGCAAAAATGAAGTAGTAGCAGAAGTGTGGGACAAAGTGTTTGAAGCTGGCGCAGAGTATGGTATCAAGCCAATTGGATTGGCAGCAAGAGATACACTGCGTTTGGAAATGGGCTATTGCTTGTACGGAAATGATATTGACGACACCACTTCTCCAATTGAAGCTGGATTGGGTTGGATTACCAAATTCACAAAAGATTTCATAAATCGTGACTATATAGAATCGCAAAAGAAAACAGGCACTGAGCGTAGATTGGTGGCCTTTGAAATGCAAGATCGTGGCATTCCAAGACAAGGATATGACATTGTAGATGGCAATGGAAATATCATTGGAAATGTAACGTCAGGAACTATGTCTCCTTCTATGAAAATAGGAATTGGTTTGGGATACGTACCAACGGTTTTCAAAGATGTTGGAAGCAATATTTACATTCAAATTCGTAAAAATAGAGTTCCCGCGAAAGTGGTAAAACTCCCTTTCTACAAAAAATAGCAAACCTTTGAATCGAATTTTAATATTAGGAGCGAGCGGATTTATAGGTCAGGCGATTTACAAAGAGCTTTGCTCCTACTTTGACGTGTACGGAACCTACTACAGCAACAAATCGTTCGCAAAAAATCAACATTTTGTACGATACGATTTGGAATACGATGGTATTGATGAAGTATTGTCTAAAGTGCAACCTACAATTATTATTTCTGCGCTGCGTGGCGATTTTAACGCACAAATTGAAGCGCATATTTATTTGACCGAATATGTAAAAAAGAAACAATGTAAAATCTTCTTTTTGTCTTCGGCCAATGTGTTCGATGCCTACAGCAGTTATCCCTCGTATGAGTTCGATAAAACACTTTCGGAAAGTATTTACGGAAAACTCAAAATTCGGATTGAAAATATGCTCATGCGTTTGCCGCAGAAAAAATATGCGATCATCCGTTTGCCAATGGTTTTTGGGCACAATTCGCCGCGAATTCTGGAAATTAAGGAATGTTTAAAGGAAAAAATTCCCATCGAAGTGTTTCCACATTTGGTGATGAATACGATTTCTGATAGAAAGCTGACACAACAAATTCACTACATGATCAATCGACGTAAAAGTGGTATTTATCATTTGGGCGCGGAAGATTTGATACATCACGAAGAATTTTTTACAGAAATTCTGAAAACAATGAATGTAGAAAAACCACTTTTCAAAAATGTATACACATCAAATTTTGATCGTTTTTTAGCCGTTTTACCAAAAGATAACAAACTTCCAAAGCACTTGGCAACAACCAATCAGGAAACGCTTGAATATATTTCTGGGAAAATGAAGGAATAAACCATAGGCAAAATTAGTTCACATACATTAATATTTGTAAGCCATTTCGATTTCTTTCTTTTAGAATGTACAAAAGAGTAGCTAAATTCGTAACTTTACAGAACTACAATTATTATTTGCTTTCATGTCTGTTTTTTTACGTTTGATATTACTTTTTGTTGCTACAACCACCTTTGCACAAACAGATACTACTTTTTGTTACAAATCGCGTTTGATTTTGGAAATGATTGAAAAGAATCATTACAAACCCAAACCAATTGACGATGATTTTTCGGCCTATGTATTTGACAAATTGTTTGAGCGTTTGGACGATCGTCGCTTGTTGTATTCGAAGTCAGATGTAGAAAATTTAGCCGATTTAAAAGACAAATTAGATGATTTTCTACTAAATGGTGAATGCGACTTTATCAGCGAGTTTACCTCTTTTTATGAGAAACAGTTGCAACTGGCAAAACAAACTGTGGAAAGTCTGGCAAAAACACGATTGGATTTTTCTGGAAAAGACACCGTAACATACGGAAGTTTCAAAGAAAAATCATATTTCTCAGAAACACCGGAAGAACTTCAAAAAAGATGGTCAAAAAAAATTAGAGTCGATATTATTCGTGATTATTTATCGTTGTCCAATCCGTCTAATTTTCCAAAAATCAAAGCACAATTAAAACAAAAAGTCATTGCTGAAAACAAATGTTTTATTGTCGATAAATTACAAGCAGTAAACGGTTTGCAAAATTATATCGAAACTACTTTTTTAGATGCAATGTGCTCTTATTTTGAC
>JBCCLS010000392.1:0-4051 GCA_039026835.1 Bacteroidota bacterium
AATTATTGCTGCATACGAACAATTTGTGACGTATCACAGTCATACACCTGTGGCAATTAAGTATACCGATAGTATTATTATGCTATCAAAAAATGCAAATTTGGGCAATCATCCTGCAGAAGGTTATTTATTAAAAGGTATACAATTATATTACAATACGAAGTACAACGCTGCACTTGATAATTTTGCACTTGCCAATAATTTGGCACTTCAGAATAAGAACATTGCACAACAAATTTCTGTAAAACATTATATAGGACTCCTAAAAAATGTGAGTAAAGAGACTGCCGAAGCCCTAAAAATCTTTGAAAATAATTTAAAATTTATTCTGGATAATACATATGAAGTGGAAAATCCAGAGCAATATTTGAAATCGTTGTTTGCATTGGCTGACTCCTATAATAAGAATAAGATTTTTGACAAAGCTGAACAAACACATCAAGAAGGAATCAAAGCAAGTTTGGCGCATCCGACGCGTTATTTGTATCCTTGGTTTTTAACATCGCACGGAATTACGTCATATTATACAGAAAATTATGCCCAAGGTCGCGATAGTTTACAAAAGGCAGCTACTTTTTTTGCTACGAATGAAAAAGCGCTTTGTTCTAATTATTTGTTTACCTATAAATGTTTGACAGCGCAACAAGAAACAGAGCAAGCGATTGTATATCTAAATAAGATTGACTCTATTTATCAGCAAAAACCGAAAGTTATTTTTCAGGCAAGGGAAGCGTACGAATTTTTGAACCAGGAATACAAAGCCAAAGGTGATAGATTGAATCAGCTTGAAGCGATTGAAAAATTATTGGTAGTTGATAAGTTGATTGAAAAAGATTATCAAAACTTAGGAAAGCTTATTGTCAAAAAATACGATACACCGATGTTGATTTCCGAAAAGGAAGAATTGATCAACGAGTTGGAAGACAGTAACTTTTTATCACAGAAAACAATTTTGGTCTTAGTGATTTTATCTGCCTTACTCTCGATTGTGATTTTTTATTATGTGAGACGAAACACCATTTATAAAAAACGTTTTGAATCGCTCATGAAAAAGTATGCAGACAATGAGCGCAAAACAGATACGATGATTCGAAAAATTCCTGCGACTGACGCCAAAGAGAATTTAGGATTATCCAGCGACATTGTAGATGCCGTTTTGGTAAAATTAGATAAGTTTGAAAAGAGTCATAAGTTCACCAAAAAAAGTTACACACTTACCAAACTTGCCAAAGAATTGGATACCAATAGTACGTATCTTTCTAAAATTATCAATTATACGAAAGGCATCAACTTTGCAAATTATATGAATGAATTGCGAATTGATTATGCTATTTCGCAGTTAAAAGAGAACAAATTATTCCGTTCATACACGATAAAAGCCATTGCTATAGAAGTTGGATTTAACAATGCACAGTCATTTTCCATCGCTTTTCATAGAAAAACAGGCATTTATCCGTCGTATTTCCTAAAGCAGCTTGACAATCAAGAACTAAAAACAACTGCGTAGTATTCAGTATATTACAATTAAATTTTTCTAATGATATTTATAAATCCCATCAAACAGGGATAAAAACGCGTGTTTTTTTACGATACATTTACTTCAAATCTTAAAAACACATTACACTATGAAAAATTTAAAAAGCTTTACCTCGAAACTTTCATTAAACAAAGCTAAAGTAGTTAACTTACACACAATCCATCAGACAAAAGGCGGAACTAATCCTGAAAGTGGTGCATGCGCCATGGCAGGAGGAAATCCAACAAATACATTCACAATTTTATGCGGAAAGGATACTATTGACACTCAGTAGTTACTTTTCAATCTTAGTTTCCTTAGATGCTGCTTTATACTTAGAGCAGCATTTTTTTGTGTTTAACTTCGATTTCTATGACAAAAGCAAGTCATTTCGAAAAAATATTGAGATCGTCCATATCTTCCTTTTTTTACCAAGAATTCACGAATTATTTTTCTGTTGTATAAAACGTCACTTCAAGTGTCCTGAACTCTTGTGCCGAACTTGATTCAGTATGATTCAAGATTTATCGAGAAGTAATTGGAAATTGATTAAAAATGAGCTAACAAGCTGTTCTCGATACGTTTTTCTATTTATCTCGACTGCACTCGATATGACAGAAAATCACTCGAACTGATGGTTAATGTTTCAAATGCAATTTTGTGGATTTATTAATCTGTTGATTTGAAGCCTAAACTCATAAACCAATACACTTGTAAACTATTTGGAAGAATATACATTCTACAATTATACTTCATAGACTTTGAAACTTTTTGATGAATGCTTCACAGTATATCTCGATACAATTTTCTGGCTAAAATCACTCAATATGATGATTTTTAGATTTTTTTGTTTGCAACGTAAACTCCTCAACTCATACACTTATAAACTACTTGGAAGAAGAAAGGTTGCTACAAGTATGCTTTATAGACTTTGAAAAATTACTTCATAAAAAAAGAGCACTATTGCTAGCACTCTTTTTAAATATGTTGTAGTAAAAGAATCTTACATTCCTGTTACTTTGATATCATCTACGTGGTATCTTGTTTCTGCGCCACCTGCAGCACCTAAATATTTGAATGCTACATGTACTTCATCACCGTCTAAACAAGAAATATTGATGTTTGATCCTACGAAATCACCGAATCCGCTTGGTCCTACTGGAACATTTGCGTCAACTAACGTCCACTCCGTTGTAGTTGGGTCACCTGTAAATGCGTTGGTAATGAATACTTCTAAGATGGTTCCTGTGTCAAAGTTTGCAGAAATCTCAAAAGATAGTTCTTCTTGTGTTGTTCCGTTTAGGTCGATTGGTGGTGTTACCAACCAAGCTTCTAATGGGTTTTCTCCTGTACCAAATGCAGAAATCTTCATATATGTATCACCAGAGAAAGAACTGTCCTCAAAACGCTCAGAACCGCCTGAAACGTTTACGTTTGTCCATCCCATTGCATCTAATTGTGCTTCGTTTGTGATTGATTGGAAATCTTCTTCAAAAAGAGTCACTGCTGTAGAAACTGGTCCAGTACATTCTAATACATTCGGATCGCAACGTACAGTTTCTGTAAAGTTAATATCCGCCAAGGTGTTGATGACTAATACGTTGGTATCGTCTCCAAAGTCTCTTGTGAAAACTCCTTGGATTGTTCCTTTGTTTTCGTCAATTGTTAACGATTTAAAGTCAGCAAATGTACTTGTTTGTAAGGCGATGATTCCACCTTCCACACATTCTTCTACGCTTCGTACTCCGTCAAAGTTATCAGAAGGCTCTCCTGCGTATGTTAATCCTAAGTCGTTTCGGCTAAATTGTACATCTGTCAATTGAATGAAGGTATTTTCATCTGCTTCTGTTAATTCAGCAACCGTTGTTTCTTTTGGAGCAATAGTTGCTACCTGAGTTCCACGTACTACGAAATCGTTTAATTCAAATGGTTGAATTTGATCAATACCATTTCCGTTTGGTTTTCCAATCGCATATACACCATTTTCAACTCCAATTGCCAAACCATTCATTTTAATGTATACTTTTCTACCAAATTCAAAGCTGTTGAATAACGCTTGTTGGTTGATGTCTACACGGAATCCTAAACGTGGATCTGAGTCTGGGTTTGCAGCATCTCTTTTATTTTGAATCACTAATTCTTCAAAAAAGTTTCCTGCTTGGTCACTAGACACTACATATCCTTCAAGGATAATTTCTGCTTCATCTGTTGCAATTATTGCAATGTTATCTCCATCTGCTACCGCTTGTTGGTATCTTGATACCATATTTTGGAACGTAGCGTTTGCTATTAATCCAGGATCAACCGCAGTGGTTCCGTCTGGAATTGCAAATTCATCGTCTTGAACACAAGAAGTAATAACTAATCCCATGATTCCTAAGACTGCTATTAAACTAAAAATTTTATTTGCTTTCATCTGTTTACTTTTATTTTTTTAATCTGGTCAGATGGAACATCCTTAAGAATCACTGTGAGTCCGATTGTGATTTTAGTAGTGGATGTTTCATTTGTTCGATTTTATTTTACTGCGCTATC
>JBCCLS010000393.1:0-4043 GCA_039026835.1 Bacteroidota bacterium
CTGAATTATCTACAGGAATTTATATCTTGAAAATTCAACAGAATGATGCTGTTAAAACACAAAAAATCGTAATTCAATAAAAAAATATACACATCGACTAAAGAGGTTGTCTAAAAAGTTAATTGAAGCGTCATTCTAAGCTTGATACTGAAATAAATTCAGTACAGGCTTCAGAATCTCATTATGCTAATTTCCAGTCGTTATGAGAAATTGAATCAAGTTCGGTTTGACGAAATTTGTGCTTTTTAGACAGCCTCTTTTTTGTATACAAATGAGAAAATCTTTTAAAAATAGTACCTTCGTAAGGCAATTTTATTGCAAAATTTAGGCGTATGGACACGAGAAAACGAAGAAGAATTATCTATGTTTTGCTATTTCTTGCCATCATTGGCTATATGATCAGCAGCAAAAAGAAAAAAGAAGCACAGCAAGAAAAATTGCGTTTAGAGACACAACAACGCTCAACTATTTTATCAAAATCGTATGAATTATGGCAAAGAAAACATTGGTCAATACTGAAACCGATAAAGATGTAAATGCATTTGTGGAAGCGGTTCAGAATGGAAAGCGAAAAGCGGATGCGAAAGTTTTATTAGCCGTTTTTAAGGAAATCACAGGAAAGGAACCCAAGATTTGGGGAACGAGTATTATCGGCTATGGAAAATATACCTATCAACGAAAAAATGGGGACGAGTTTGAATGGTTTCACACTGGATTCTCTCCCGGCAAAGCACATTTATCACTTTACATGACGTATGATATCAATACTGAAGTAGAATTGTTGGAGCAATTAGGAAAACACAAAACAGGCAAAGGTTGTTTGTATATTAAAAGCTTGGCAGATGTGGATATGGAAGTGTTGAAGCAACTCATCAAGAAAAGCGATCGTTGGGAACGGTAATTTTCAATTTGATAATTTGAAAATGTGTTGATGTATCAATTTATTTCAAAGGAAACTATATGTTCCACTAGGAACAAATTGCTTCGTCGCTGCGCTTCTCGGATGACGTATTGTAGTTTTTTAAAAATTCGCAGCTGTTCTCGATACATTTTTACTACGTTTTACTCCGTAAAAACACTCGAACTGACGATGAGTTTTTCAAATTCGATTTCGAGTTCAAATTCGATTCACAGAACTGACGTTTGAGTAACACACAAAACAATTCGTGCATTCGTGACAAATAATACTTTTTAGTACATCTACTCAATAATCACATCAAACTAGTGAACCCAAAAACTCCTTTAGTTTACTTTTAGAAATACCGCAATCCTCATACAATTCTTCAATGGTTCCGTGTTCTATAAAGGTATCAGGAATGCCGCGAAGATGAATAATGTTTGCATACTGGTGTTGTGCTGCAAATTCTGTAATAGCACTTCCAAATCCCCCTTTAATGACACCATTTTCAAGTGTGATAATGATTTTATATCGTTGAAAAACTGAGTGAAGTAAGGTTTCATCTAGTGGTTTTACAAACTGCATATCATACAATCCAATAGCTTCGGAAAATTCTAAATCATCAATGGCAGCTTTTGCTACAGTTCCAATATGTCCAATGCTCAATATGGCAACTTTTGTTCCTTCTTTCAAACAACGCCCTTTTCCAATTTCAATCGTTTCGAAGGGTTGTCTCCAGTTAGTTACCGAACCACGACCTCTTGGATAGCGAATGGCAATCGGATTTGGTACACCAAGTTGTGCCGTATACATCATATTTCGAAGTGCAACTTCATCAAAAGGTTCAAAAATGATGAGGTTGGGAATGCAGCGCAAGTAGGCTATGTCAAACACACCGTGATGTGTAGCGCCATCTTGTCCCACCAAACCAGCTCTGTCCAAACAAAAAATAACAGGCAAATTTTGCAATGCTACATCATGAATCACCTGATCGTACGCACGCTGTAAAAAAGTGGAATATACATTGCAAAACGGAACTAAACCCTGCGTTGCCATTCCTGCAGCTAGCGTAACTGCATGTTGTTCTGCAATTCCCACATCAAAGGCACGATCGGGAATCGCTTCCATCATAAACTTCAAGGAACTTCCTGTAGGCATGGCGGGCGTAATACCCACAATTTTTTTATTGTTTTCAGCGAGTTCTACAATGGTATGTCCAAAAACATCTTGAAATTTTGGCGGTAAATGTGCGGTATTTTTTGGTTTTAATTCGCCCGTGTACTTATCAAATTTTCCGGGTGCATGATACTTCACCTGATTCTCTTCTGCTTTCTGCAATCCTTTTCCTTTCGTCGTAATGACGTGTAGAAATTTTGGGCCTTTCACAGTTTTTAGTCGCTCCAGTTCTGCAACAACAGTTGGAAGATCATGCCCGTCAATTGGTCCAGAATAGTCAAAATTCAAGGCTTCAAAAATATTATCTTGCTTTTCTGTCCCTCTTTTAACATTTGTTAGATACATTTTTAAAGCGCCCACACTCGGATCAATTCCGATAGCATTATCATTTAGGATGATTAAGATATTCGTATCTGTCACACCTGCATGATTCATGGCTTCAAACGCCATTCCACTTGCGATAGAAGCATCGCCAACGACAGCAATATGCTGCTTTGTAAAATCTTGATTGAGTTTGGAAGCAATGGCCATTCCCAACGCGGCAGAAATCGCTGTAGACGAATGTCCTACGCCAAAAGTATCATATTCACTTTCATCGCGTTTTGGAAATCCAGAAACTCCATTTTTTTGGCGATTTGTATGGAAAATTTCGCGTCGTTCGGTTAAAATCTTATGTCCATACGCTTGATGTCCTACATCCCAAACCAACAAATCGTTTGGCGTATTGAACACATAATGCAGTGCAATAGTTAAATCGACGACCCCCAAACTTGCACCTAAATGTCCTTCTTTTACTGAGACAATATCTATGATAAATTCGCGCAATTCTTGGGCTACTTGTGGTAACTGTTCTTTGGAAAGTTTGCGCAAATCGTGCGGCGTATTGATATGTGAAAGGAGTGTTTGCATTCAAAAATTGATGGATTGCAAAATTACGATTTTAAATCGATATCCTTCGTACCCATTTTTGGAGCATCTTATGATTTTGGAAACGCTATTTATTGTACACACTATTGTACAACTTCATTAGTGCGGTTTAGAAAAGCATTGTATTCAAAACCACGCATGTCATTCGCGTTATTTTACCTGTCATTCACGACATTTTTTTGTTTTTAACATTGATAATCAGATAGTTTTGAAAAAAGCTGTTGCAACGCTTGTGATTTAAATATGAACTAAAAACTATCAAAATGAAACTTAAATACAGTATCACATGCATCGTGATTTTAACATTTTTTCAACTACATGCACAAGAAAAATCAGAAAAAATAGAACATAAAAACTATGTATTTAATACACCTGTAAAAATGCAAGGTGCAGACATGAGTGATGATACCTTGTCATTTACAGAGAAAAAGAATGCTACAGCATATAGTAAACAAGGACAGCTTTTTAAAGTTGTTTTTAAAGATGATAATTATGTATATATCCACTTTTTCAATTATAAAGATAAAAACTCCCAAGAACAAAAGAAGTATGTTGAAGATGGTACAAGCAAATTCTTCAGGGTGAAAAAGGATATTTTTGAAGAAACCACAGATAAAATGTATTCGAGATATGCTGGCGAAACATTTGGAGTGGTTTCTATTCCTTTTAAAATTCGACTAGGAGCTGATGATTTTGAAACCAATGCTAATATAGGTCTCAATTTAGGATTAAGGTATCGATGGAATCGCAGATTGGAAGATCGTTGGATTTTACAACCAATTATAGGAATTGGTATTTCAGACATTCCATTAAACGAACAAAACAGTAATGTAGAAGAAGCTGAAAATAGAACAGCCATGTCCCTTTCTTTAGGACTAATGCTTAATATAAGTAAAGATGTAAATCTTGGTGTTTTTTGTGGAGTAGATCGATTGAACAAAGCAAATCAAAGTGTGCAGTGGAAATACCAAGATAAAGGATGGTTCGGAATTGGAATCAATATTGGTTTTGGAGATAGTAAATCGGAAGATAACAAACTTGA
>JBCCLS010000394.1:0-4041 GCA_039026835.1 Bacteroidota bacterium
TTGGCGGCAAGCGTATTTCATTTCAAAGAAATTGGCATTCCAGAACTCAAACAAAATTTAAAAAGTAACGGAATTAATGTCAGAATCTAGTATTGATTATTGAGATGTAAGTATTGAGAATGTAGTTACAAACGTCACTTCGAGTGAAATTCTGCAAGAATTTAGTATCGAGAAGTACTTTGCATTAACTAAGAATTTATATTAAATAAGTAGTTCTCGATACAAATTTGCTACGCAAATCCACTCGAACTGACGATCTTGAAACTATGAAACAAATCAACAAAAGAAACGAAGCGAACAAATCAACGCATCAACAATAAAACAACAAAAAGATGAAAATCGACTTCAATAAAAATAACGACGGATTGGTTCCTGCCATTATTCAAGACAATGAGACAAAAAATGTACTCATGCTAGGATACATGAACGAAGAAGCCTATGCCAAAACGATGGCAACTGGGAAAGTCACTTTCTTTAGTAGAACCAAACAACGGTTGTGGACTAAAGGTGAGACAAGTGGCAATTTTCTCAATTTGGTAAGCATTAAAAACGATTGCGATACAGATACGTTGCTCATCAAAGTGAATCCTATTGGACCTACTTGCCACACAGGAACAGACACCTGTTGGCATGAGGAAAACACGATGACTTATGGATTTTTATCACAGCTAGAAGATACGATCCAAAATCGCAAAGAAAACAAAGAAGATGAAAAAAGTTATGTCGCGTCACTCTTCCGAAAAGGCATTAATAAAATAGCGCAAAAAGTAGGAGAAGAAGCGGTGGAAACTGTCATTGAAGCCAAAGATGATAACGATGATTTGTTTTTAAATGAAAGCGCTGATTTGTTATTTCACTATCTAATTTTATTACAGGCGAAAGGCTACACACTGAACGATATTGTTCATGTATTAAAAAGTCGCGAAAAATAATATCTTTTTTACAAATGAGCGCTAATCATCCTTTCGAAATAGAATTGTTGTTAAATGATAGACCAACTAGTTTGTCATTCGTCAGAAACTTTACTATTCATGGTGATGAAATTGAAATTATGCAATTGCCATATAGAAAAATTGCACAGCCGCGAATTTCTAAAGAAACATACCATGACATTATCGAAATCTTCAAAACGGTGGCACTGCAATCTGTTGCATCTGCAGATCATTATTTTCAGGAACAAAAAGCGGAAGTAGCGCCTTTGCTTTCGACTGAGTTTGACAAGTATGGTGTTGATATAGATATGATCTCATTTGATCCTGACAGTAACGGGAAAAGTGCATTTATGTTGGAGTTTGATCTTTTTTATGAGTGTTTGGATGCACATGGAAATGTAATTTTTATGTATGATAACAGAGGCTGTTGTTGTGTAAAAGTACAAGTAAGTCACACAAAAGAACTCATTACTACGATTGATTGGGATTTTTAATTCAACAACTAAACAAACAGAAAACCACAAAAAAATCCTATCATTGCACAGTCTTTAGTCCAAAATCATGTTTGATCAATTATTTTACAAAACCGTTCTCAGTTACAAAGCACAAAACAAGAAGCGCAAGCACAAACAGTTGATGTCTTTGGCAATGATATATGTTACGGTACTTGAACTGAGTATTCTTGTCGTTTTGAGTATTGTATTGATTAAATCGACTAACAGTACTTTTTTGTTGTATGCAAATATCTACGAAGAGATTTTTTATATCGTACTAGCCGCCATTGTGTTGTATCTTTTCAATGCGTTGTATTTCAACGGAAAACGTATGTTGCAAATCAAAAACAAAGCCATCAAAGAAAATACAAAACCCACAGATGTCTGGAAACTATGGAGCATTCCTGTTGTCGTCACACTTTTAGGGTTCATACTGTTAAAAGCGGCGTAATATAGTTGTTTATGAGTTTATAAGTTTAGGAGTTTACGTTTCAAAGAACAATTCACAATTCAACATTCAAAATTTAATATCAAACGAAAAAGTAGTTTTTATAAGTATTGAGATATTAGTAGTGAGAATTGAGAAGTTTTCGTCAGGCATTAGTGATTAGGAATTAGGCAGTAGTGTAGATAAGTTTCAAAGAACGAATTAACAAATCAACAAACAAACAAATTAACAAAAAAGAAGTTGAAAAGTTTAGGAGTTTACGTTTCAAAGAACAATTCACAATTCTACATTCAAAATTTAACATCAAACGAAAAAGTAGTTTTTATAAGTATTGAGATATTAGTAGTGAGAATTAAGAAGTTTTCGTCAGGCATTAGTGTAGATAAGTTTCAAAGAACGAATTAACAAATCAACAAACAAACAAATTAACAAAAAAGAAGTTGAAAAGTTTATAAGTTTAGGAGTTTACGTTTCAAAGAACAATTTACAATTCAACATTCAACATTTAAAATTTAACATCAAACGAAATAAATATAAACTGTAAAACTGCAAAATAGTAAATGAAAAAGTATTTTTAGCCAACCAACAACCAAAAAAAGTGAAACGAAAACGCCATTACTATCTCATAACGATCCAATACTTGGGATTCCGCTATCACGGATGGCAGAAACAACCTGATGTAAATACAGTACAGCGTATGACAGAACGTACGTTGGCGTATGTATTTGGGCATAAAAACTTTAAGCTCTTGGCGGCTGGACGTACTGACGCAAAAGTCTCTGCCAATGAAATTGCAATTGAATTATTTCTGGATAACGAGCCACTAGAAATTCCTGAATTTTTACCACTTTTCAATACAAACTTACCACAAGACATTCGGGTTTTAGACATTCAGGAAACCGATGCAACCTTCAACATCATTCAACACCCGAAAGTAAAAGAATACATTTATCTATTTGCTTTTGGAGAAAAATATCATCCATTTGCAGCGCCGTACATGACCAATGTTTTGGGGGATTTGGATGTAGAACTCATGAAAAAAGGCGCCAAACTTTTTGAAGGTAAACATTATTTAAAAACCTATTGCTACAAACCTACTGAACACACAGTTTTGGAAGGTGAAATTGAATTGTGTGAGATTGTAGAAAATGAACTCTTTACAGCAAATTTCTTTCCCGAAAACAGTTATCTCTTGCGTGTGCAAGGTGCAGGATTCAAACGACATCAAATTCGCATGATGATGGGCACATTAATTCAACTTGGAAAAGGTGAATTGGATTTAGAATTCATCAAACAATCATTACTGCCAAACTCTACACACGAAGTCAATTATATTGCACCAGCTTCTGGTTTAATTCTAAATAAAATGGTTTTTAAAGAATAATCTACTATTTAAAAATCAATATTCTACAATAGACATATTTCAAGCGAATTCGACTTTTTAAAATAAACATTCAATTCATAAACCAACAGTACAGTTTCTTGTTTTGTGTGTTTTTGTGGCCTAATTTCACTTCAGTATCAATTAAAAAATTCAAAAATCATGTTAGAAAAATTTAAATCACAAAGTATTCAGAATCTACAATATATTATTGGTGGCGCTGCACAAAACGACTTTATAGTTGAAGATGATCTTGATGGATTATAAACCAGTATCAATCAAAAAATTCAAAAATCATGTTAGAAAAATTCAAATCACAAAGTATTCAAAATCCACAACACATTATCGGTGGCGCAACACAAGATGCCGATTTTATTGTTATTGATGATTTAGACGGATTGTAAAAGTAAGTCAAACAAAATTTAAAAATCATGTTAGAAAAATTTAAAATACAAATCATTCAAAATCCACAATATATCCTCGGTGGCAATACGCAAGATGCCGATTTTATCGTTATTGATGATTTTGATGGATTATAAAAATAGTGAGTTTTAGATAGTTGAAAAAGAGGTTTGTTGAAAGCCTCTTTTTTTTATGCGCGGATGAATTTAAATCACAATTAATCAAACGAGTAGTATTCCTAAATGCCACATGTAAAGTCAACAATATCGTACGAGTTTGCGGATTAATTCTGAATACATCAGTTTATAGAGATTTGGAGTAAATTAATCGCAACTTCCTGACTAAAATCATATGATTAACCTAGATTAATTCTTTATCTTTAAA
>JBCCLS010000395.1:0-4033 GCA_039026835.1 Bacteroidota bacterium
CAATTGATGAGTTATTAGCCAAAAAAATGAAGAGCAAAAAACTCAAAATTGTAGACGACGAAATTAAACAAGAAACCATTACAAGAGTACAGGATATTTGGAAAAACATATCCGCAAAAAATAAATTATGATTTTCATTGACAGAACTTCAGTAGCAGTTCCTGAGATTCTACAAGATGGAAGTGAAAAGCTGAAGAAAGAACTTGACGAAGCCATTGCACACTACTTAGATCCTGAAAATGCAAAAAAAGCATATAAATTCAGAGTCTACGGACATGCTATGGTCAAAGATGCTCTTATAAAAATGGGCAAAGGCAAATGTGCGTATTGCGAAAGCGATATTTTGGCAACTTATGTAGGCGATATTGAGCACTTTAGACCCAAAGGTGAAATTGAAGAACTCAAAGCTACAGGCAACTCAAAACCAGGTTATTATTGGCTCGCTGCTGATTGGGATAATTTGTTGTTTTCCTGTAGAAATTGCAATCAGAAATCCAGACAAGCGACTGCAACTGCTGAAGAAATCAAAAGCATGGGGAAAATGAATCAATTTCCACTATTTGATGAATCAAAACGTGTACGTTCGCATGCAGATGATATCGCAGAAGAAGAAAAAGTCCGCCTGTTGTTGAATCCTTGCAAGGAAAATCCGGAAGAATATTTTATGTACGATATTGATTCAGGTGTCATCAAACCGAAACAGCGAAAAGAATTCTTAAAACAACGTGCATTGTCTTCCATCAAAGTATTTGCCTTGCAACGCGTGCCTCTGGTGATAGAACGTGAAAAAAGAGCCATTCTCATCAGCGCACAAATGCAACGTGTAGAAGAAGCATTTATCAATTACAATGATTTTGTAAACGATCCACAACGATCGGAACGATTTGCAAACGTATTGCAACGCGAAATGGAAACTCTACAAAATTTCCTCGAACCTACACAAGAATATTTAGGCTTAGCCAGACAAATGATCGGACAGTTTATGATGAAGAATTTTCAGGTAGATATCAATGCAGCTTGACGTTCGCTGCGCTCCGTCTACGCAATTTTTTAATGTGTTAATTTGAAAATGTATCAATGTACTGCGCGCTGACGCTTGTTTTTTTGTTTACACTGAGCTTGTCGAAGTGTTGATTTTTCTGTTTGTTGATTTGTTGATTTGTCATTTCTGCTCCAACAAAATTTATAATGTTTTTTGAATAAACCTGTATCACATTTCAACTTAACTTAATGCGCATAAGGAATAACCCTTGCTAACCAAAATACCAAAATCTAAGAGCGAAGCGATACCAAAGAGAAGCGTGACTAAAATACTAACAATCTAAAAGCGAAGCGTGTCTAAAAGCAATTAATTTATTCATGAAATAGTATTTTTCTGTATTTATCCCAAATTACAATCGAAAAAAACCTTGAATCATTGAATTTTAAATCCTTGAATTGAGCGAAGCGAAGAGCAAAGCGAGTCTAATTCATAATCTTCACCAACAACTCCTTCAACAAATCGCCATTGGATAAATTACTCGCGCCGACACCTTTACTCTTTACGTCCATTTCTCGAAGCGTTGCCACAATTCCACTCACCCTTTTCATTGGATAATTGCGAGCAGCAACCTGATATTCTTTCACGAAATACGGATTGATACGCAATACCGAAGCTACATTTCGCGGATTTTGATCACGTAATCCGTGATATTGCAGTAATTGCGAGAAGAAGTTAAACAACAACGAAACTGTCACTACTGTAGGATTGTCTTTTGGATTCTCAGCAAAATAGGTAATAATTCGAAATGCTTTTGTAATGTCGCGATCACCAATGGCTTTGCGCAACTCAAAATTGTTATAATCCTTGCTAATTCCGATGTTTTCTTCTATGAGCTCAGGAGTAATTTCACTGCCTTTTGGTAAAATCAGTTGTAGTTTTTCAAGTTCGTTATTGATTTTACTCAAATTCGTTCCTAAAAACTCCACTAACATTTGTGCAGCTTTTGGCGTAATATGATACTTTTTTCCCGACAATACTCTGCGAATCCAATCAGCTACCTGATTTTCATACAATTTCTTGCTTTCGTACATAACGCCATTTTTAGAAACAACTTTATGGAGTTTCTTGCGTTTGTCTATTTTTTTGTATTTGTAGCAAATGACCAAAACCGTTGTAGGTTGGGGATTTTCAACATAATCAACTAACTTTTCAATTGTACGCGACAAATCTTGTGCTTCCTTTACAATCACTACTTGTCGCTCAGCCATCATCGGATAACGCTTGGCATTTGCCACAATATCATCAACAGAAACATCGCGTCCGTACAGCACCATTTGGTTGAATCCTTTTTCCTCTTCTGCCAATACATTTGCTTCAATATACTCTGCAATTTTATCGATATAATAGGCTTCTTCGCCCATTAAAAAATAAATGGGTTTAATGTTTCCTTTCTGTATATCAATAACGATTTGTTTTGCTTCTTCCATTCTTTCGGCAAATGTAAAATTGTATTGGTTTTCGGTGTACGAATACTTAGTTTTGTGTCATGGAACTCTTGAATTTTCCAAAATATACGTTCCGCTTCAAAAATAGGGAAAATAAAATCTATATTTTTGATGCAATCCGGAAAAAGTTTGTGGTATTGACGCCTGAAGAATGGGTACGACAACACACGATACAATTTCTGATACACGAAAAAAAATATCCGGTAAGTCTCATTAATGTTGAGAAAGAACTCATATTCAACGATTTAAAAAAACGCTACGATATTGTCATTTTCAATTCAGACGGAAGTATTTTTTTGGTGGTTGAATGCAAACGCAGTGCTGTAAAAATCAATCAGGAAACATTTGATCAAATTGCGCGCTATAATATGATTTTGAATGCGGAATATTTAATGGTCACCAACGGAATGAATCATTATTATTGCACAATGGATTATGAAGCAAAACAGTATCATTTTTTAAGGGAAATTCCTGGGTATAAGAAGACTTAGGCTTTCTCAGACTCTTTGGATACGTCACTACGAGGAGTTTACGACGTGGTAGTCTGCTTATCTAGGAACGAATACATTATTTGAAGTAACAGATTGCCACGACTCTGTCTCGCAATGACGTTTTAAAGTTTTATGTTTGGAATTACAATAGAAAGCAACCTACAACAGAGCACAGCAATCAAAAGAAAACTAACGAAGCAAAATGTAAAATAAAGAACCATAAAATAGTAAATGAAAAAGTAATTTTGCTAAAAGCCAACAGCAAAGCGACCCAAAACCAAACACCCAAAACCTGTAAAAGCATGAACATCGCAATAGTCATCCTCAATTGGAACGGAAAAGAATTGTTAGCGCAGTTTATACCCAAAGTATTGAACTATTCCGATGATGCTACTATTTATGTGGCAGATAACGCTTCCGCAGATGATTCCATAGATTATATACAGACCAACTTTCCAACCGTAAAAATCATACAAAATGCTCAAAATGGCGGCTACGCCAAAGGCTATAATGATGCCTTACCGTTTGTGGAAGAAGAAATTTTCTGTTTGTTAAATTCAGATATAGAAGTGACTGAAAATTGGCTCGCTCCTATTCGATCGGAATTTGAAAAGCATGCTGATACTGCGATCATTCAACCAAAAATTTTAGATTTTAAACAAAAAACACATTTCGAATATGCAGGTGCTGCAGGTGGCTACATTGACAAATATGGCTATCCGTTTTGTCGCGGACGCATCTTTCATACGTTAGAAGAAGACAAAGGACAATACAATACTACTGAGGAAATCTTTTGGGCTTCGGGTGCCTGTTTCTTTATCAGAAAAACTGTTTTTGAGGAATTGGGCGGATTTGACGAAGATTTTTTTGCGCATCAAGAGGAAATTGATTTGTGTTGGAGAGCTTTCAACCTAGGATACAAAGCAAAATACATTTCGGAAAGTGTCGTGTATCATGTTGGCGGCGCGACTTTGGACAGTACAAATCCGCAAAAAACTTACTTGAATTTTCGAAATTCATTGTGCATGCTGGCAAAAAATCTCCCGAAAGGAACA
>JBCCLS010000396.1:0-4014 GCA_039026835.1 Bacteroidota bacterium
AAACACCGATACGTGAAGAATCGGATTTCTTGGAATCAAAATGAACACGGAACCTTACAACACAAGCCCCCATTCACCGCCATTTTGTTTGACGGAATCCGTGTTCATTTTGATTCCAAGAAATCCGATTCTTCACGTATCGGTGTTTCACATCACTTTCACTTTCGGTTTAAGATGGTGTGCACCTTTTTGAGAAGAAAAAGGTATTTGCGCAATGATTGTTTTCACAAGAAAGTCATAGGTCACTTTTTGACATTAACTGTTTTTTTGTATTTTGAGTAGCTAGAGTGGTTATAGGGAAAGTTTAGAATAAACAAACTATCAATCTGAAGATACTTCATGGAAATCGTAAAATTTTGGTTATGATTTACTACAAAAGAAAAACAGGTAGCTAGCTAGCTAGATATTATATTAACCCTTTACTTCGACCTTTTGATTCTAGCTTTCAAAAAATTCCTATTTTTTAATACTTTCATCCCTAGACCTCAAATAAAGATTTTGGCAAGAAAAAATTTGGAAAAATGGCCAGCAACTTCAGATATGAATTGTTGCCATACGGCAACTTTGTCAAAAATGGGTTGAAATTTTGTTGATTAAAAAATTTGGAAAAAATGTTGAAAATCGATGTAATTTACAAACTACATCTTCTGTGATGTCATTTTTATGATTTGATAAGAATTTAATGAACTATTTGTTGCCAGATGGCAACATTGCCCCAATTTGTTAGTTTGTATTTGCAGAAAAAAAACTTTTGTTACATGTTCGAAATGATATGGCTATACTAAAATTACGGTAATCCTACTCTTGAAAATAAGGGCATGTAAGAAGAAGTTAAACAAGCAATTTTTGGAATAAAATAGTCAATATTGAAGACATGGAACAAAAATAACGTAAATATATATACTAGTGAACAAATAAAGAAGGCAAAATACTAGAAAAACTTATACATGATATTAGTAGTTCCTAGCTATATTTTTTTGAAAAAGAACAATAGCTATGTGAAATGAGATAAATATATTGCCGAAATTTTACTCTTTGATTTGAAATACAAAAATAAGAATGATGTTCATATATCTAATGGTGATGAAAGTCATAAAAGCAATTTCTTTCGGATGTAAAACAAAGGTGGACTTCACATTTCATGCAAGCAGTTAAAATAATACCCTTTTTGCAAAATCTGCATCGACCCTTTGTATCACGATAACATGGCCAATGCGCTGTGGCATCAGTTCTAACACAGTTTACTGGTGTTGGTGTTAAAACACGTCGCCCTGCTCCCGCAACAGCGTCTTCTATAGACTTATGTTTCCTTGGTCGACCAACAGATCGCTCCAAGGTTTTTGATGCAACAGTAAGGCCAGCAGCTACTTTACTCGAAAAAGCTAAAAGAGGTAATTGATTTTTCTTTGGGATATGAAGTTGGTCAGCATATCTGCGATAAAGAATCCAGGCATTGACTTTACACATATCAACAGCGTGAATGATAACTTTCAGGTACCATCTCTTTGTTTTCATTGGAGAGCGATATAATGCAATTAACATATCAGCCAAGTCAACCCCACCCATTGCAGAGTTATACTCCCTAACAATTTCAGGACATGGGACCTGGATATGACTTTTTGATTTAGCATCCCATCTTTTCACAGTGCCAATATCTTTAGAGGAGCAGTAGGTTGATGCCAGTTGGACAGTTTTGTTGTCGAACCAGCGCATCAGCATAATACCAGAATTTTTGTCAACCTTGTGAGAATTGCTTCCTCTCCCTGATTTTCGTAATTCCTTTTCTGAGGAAAGGGGACAGTTAGCCAAACGATTTGCTCTCATCGTTGCACAGGTCAAAATCCCATACTCTTTCAACTGTAGGAGTAAGGACAATGTTGAAAACCAGTTGTCAAAACAAAGTTTGAAATTTTTCTGGTGTGGGAGATTTTCAATCAATCTCAGAACAACATTTTCACAGGATGAATTTTCATCTTTTCCATTTTTTCCAGCATAAAGGAAGAATTTGTACATAAAACCTGATTGGCCTGCACGAACAAACATTTTGAACCCCCACTTCTTTGGTTTCATTGGATTATATTGTCGTATCCCGCTATGTCTGGTTTTAGCAGGTATGATTTGCTCATCAATGGATTGCACGGGTTCTGGTTCAATTTTGGAACAATTTTCCTGAATGGCGTCAAGGACTGGCCTGATCTTGAAGAGTTTGTCGTTTTTGTTTTCAGGTTGTTCTTTTGTTGTGTTGTCAACAACATGTAAATACCTGCGAAGATCAATGTAACGTTTTGCTGACATTACGTCTGCTACTTTATCATATCTGGTCTCTGTCTTCCAATACATCTGATAGGTCGGGAGCTTTACAATCCCCATCAAAATATGGATCCCTAAGAATCGTTCAATCTCCTCCTGGGTTACTTTTACTGAACTTCCTTTGTTTTGCACGCTGTAGAGGTTTGTCTGCTCCACTAGTAAATTTGTTATGTTTTCTGTCCAAAATATTCTGAAAAAGTCTATTGGATTCATTTCGTCAAAGTTCTCAGGTGGTCTGCTGAAAGCATCACCTTTGAAAGCAGTATCAATATTTGGTGGTGCACCAGCTCTCCATCGCCATGTGTGGTTTTCTTTTTTAGAATTTGATTTTGTCTTTTTGGTTGATGGATTGGTTAATTCTGATTCCGGAGTGTCCGAATCACTTTGTGATGACACTGATCCTGTGTCATTTTCGGTTGTTTCTGAATCTAATGAAATGTTTGCTGGGTCAATATAATTTCCATGTACAGTTGTTTTTTGGCGCTTACTGCGACGTAATTGAGGTGGATCACCAATATTTTCTTCATCGCTAAGAATATCTTCAACTGCTTTTGATACTTTGGAATTTAATTTCTTCTTCGATCCTCTAGATGTAGATTGCAATGATTCTTGGCTTTTCTGGGGTGCTACTAAATCTTTCGATTGGTCAATTTGATAATCTGGTTCACCTTCAGATAAGTCATCAGTTGATTCATGAACTCTAGGTGTGAGCATCTGGTTTTCATCAGTCTCCGTTTCATCTTCATCCTCAAGCTCTGAAAGCTCCGAATCAGAGCCAGGAGAAAGAATAAATTGTATTGCTTCCTCAGTATTGTATCTAATATTCTTGACGGTTTGTTTCTCATATTTTTTACTCATTTTTCATTTAGCTAAAAAAGGATTGTATAATTGACATAAAAATACCAAAAAAAAGACCTATAATAAGTGCTATTATGAATGAAAACCATCTATTTTGTGTAAACACTATGTACTTTGCACAATAAACAAGTATGCGAGATACAAGAGTACAATTCATTTGAACAAATATTTCAAAAATTATGACTTTATATTGGCAAAGTTGCCATAGGGCAACAAATAGTTTTGAAAATTCATACAGTACTCAAATGTTTCCTTTTGAGCTTCAAACTTTTAAAACTGTTCTATCAACTTAAGAAGAACATAATTCAATTAAAAATGCTTAGGTAAACCCCCTTTTCACCTGCCATACAATAAAAACAAAGCCAGTAGTAAAACGTGGCTTATCGGCTGTCTCACTACTACATCCGCCATCTTTGTTTTGATTTTTCAAATTCGAAATTTTCGGACCTAACGGACAGAGTTAATAACAAAGATTACGGAAAAAAGCAACAAATCCATTAAAAAGTCCCGGAACTGTCTAAAAGGAGGCGGGAATATTTTGTTTCCAGAAGGCAACCCAACCACGTAAAGGGTTAACAAGAATTAAGATGTCTTTTTATTTCTCTTAAAAACCCCCGTGATTGTTTTTATTTTTGTATCCGTCGTCATGATCGATTGCGAAAATAAAAAAATGGAAAAAGGCGGCGGCTGAATTTTTTTTTTTTTTTGTAAAGCAGCAGCAGTACTGAAAGAAAGAGCTCCGCCTCAAAGATTTCATAAAGGAAAAAGGTAGTAATTTTTTTACTTCTTTTTTTTTTTCGTCCATTCTCTCTTGAGTTATACTGCGCTCCGAACGCCAGAGAGAAT
>JBCCLS010000397.1:0-4011 GCA_039026835.1 Bacteroidota bacterium
AGAATTTAGACGTTTTGTTTTTGTGTGTTAGTGTATTACTAATTGCGTTTGTGAGTGTTATTTTAATAACAGTATTAAATTGGTATATTTTCAAATTATCAAATTGATACATTAATTAGAGCGCTTCGCTTATAGAATCTAGATCGCTTCGCTCTTAGAATTTAGACGTTTTGTTTTTTGTGTGTTAGTGTATTTGTAATTGAGTTTGTGAGTGTTCTTTCAATAATAGTATGCATTAGTACATTTTCAAATTGATAAATTGCTACATTAATTAGATCGCTTCGCTCTTAGAATTTAGACTGCTACACTTACTTTTTAAAGTTTCTCTTGAATTTTATTTTGATGATAGATTGCTATAACATCTTTTCTAAATGCGCTATGAAAACAATTGACCAATTGCCACATTTTCAAATTTTCAAATTGATACATTAAATCACTTTGCAGCTAAAATTTTAGCGTAACTTTGAACTTTTTACATACTAACACGAACACATTTTACAAACAGATACATCCAAAAAATAACGAATCAACCAATGCCAAAACAAATCATCACCACACCAAACGCTCCAACTCCTATCGGACCGTACAATCAAGCCGTATTGATCAACGGAACTTTGTATACTTCAGGACAGATTGCCATGAATCCTACAACAAATGAACTTGTGATGGATTCTATCGAAGCTGAAACAACACAAGTCATGGAAAACATGAAAGCCGTGCTGGCAGCAGCACACATGACGTTTGAGAATGTTGTAAAAACGTCCATCTTTATAAAAAACATGAATGATTTTAGTAAAATCAACAGTGTATATAAAAACTATTTTGACGAAAAAACAGCACCTGCCAGAGAAACTGTAGAAGTTGGCAACTTACCAAAGTTTGTCAACGTTGAAATTTCTATGATTGCAGTAGCAGATGCTGTCTAATTGTTTGAAAATAGACACAATCAACAGTATATTTTTGAGTGAAAACGAATTATGTACCGATGTAAACATCTAATAGTTAATTACTACTAAAACGAATATTTTCAAACAAGAAATCGTATTTTTATACCACAAAAAAGCTTGAAAATTAGACATCGTTATGACCGCACTCACGCTCGCACTCGACTGGACACCAAATATCAATCATATCGGATTTTTTATTGCACAGGAAAAAGGATTTTATACCGATCACGCCATTGATCTTACCATTATAAATCCGTCGATGGACAATTATGCAGTAACGCCTGCCAAAAAAGTAGAACTCGGCGAAGCACATTTTGCGTTGTGTCCTACAGAAAGTATTATCAGTTACCAAACCAAAGAAACGCCTTTTACCTTAAAGGCAATTGCTGCGATTTTGCAAGAAGATTTAAGCGCTATTGTCGTAAAGAAAGATCAAAATATCAACTCGCCTAAAGATTTGGATGGAAAATCATATGCTTCTTATAAAGCACGTTATGAAGACGGCATCGTACAACAAATGATTCAAAATGATGGCGGACAAGGAACGATTGCGATTCACTATCCTGAAAAATTAGGTATTTGGGATACGATTTTAAATAATACGCATGATTCGACTTGGATTTTTGTGAATTGGGAAGGTGTGGAAGCCATGCAACACAATGTGGAATTGAATTATTTTAAAATGAGCGATTACAATGTTCCCTACTCCTACTCACCTGTAATTGCTGCTGATGGTGAATTGATCACAACACATCAAGAAGCATATAAAAACTTTTTAACAGCAACTAAAAAAGGATATTTGTATGCAACGGAACATCCTGCAGAAGCTGTTGCACTATTGACAAAGTTTCTTCCAGAAAAAGACAAAACTATAGATTTGGCAAAAGCACTGCATTATTCAGCGTCAGCTTTTGGAACAGAAGAAACGTGGGGAAAGATTGATCGTGAAAACATCACCACATTCCTAGATTGGATTTACTCTAAAAATCTTGAGATCACACGACTGACCGTTTCGGATATTTTTACAACAAATTTACTGGAATGATACTAGCAGTCATCTTAAATTGACGACCGCTAGCATTGTTTTTAATTAACATAAAAAATTAGTCCAATCACATGGAATATTCCATGAAGTTCCGCATAATGTTAACCAAGAAGTTGTTGGAAATGCGCCTCCTTCTAGAGAATTAGCATCTAATTTTGAGATCGACTTTTTATTCAATTTAAGTGATTTGATACTTTTTTTCTTCATAATAAAAAATTTAATTTGTGAATGATTTTAATGTTTTGTGTGTATACACTTGATTAAAATTACCTACAATTTTATTTCGAAGACATATTTTAATTTGAAGTAGCGATCCGAATTTCTCAAATACACATTTTGATTGTTAAACTAAAGCCTAAAATCAAAGTTCCAGATCTGTTTATGAAAAAAAAGATTCCGCTCATGAATTAAATTCTGTGTGATAACATGTGCATTCTAAGTTTGTGTCAAATTCACAAACATTATGAAAAAACCTTTACTCTTTTTATGTCTTTTAAGCTGTATTGCACAAAGCCTAAAAGCACAACAATTCACAGAATATTCGGTTCCGAGTCAAACGCTTTTTAATCCGAGAGAATTTGCCATTAGTGATATTGACGATGACGGACATATTGATATTATTATTCCAGAAAATACCAACAGCAGCATTAGCGTTTTGTACGGTACAGGCGATTTGTCAAACTACACGTTTGTACGCTACACTTTGGTCGACCCTACAGTGAGTGGCAACATGAAACCCTGGACAATCGTAATCATGGATATCGATGAAGACAATTCAGACGATATTGTATTCTCCAACTACGCCAATACTGTCAACGCAACTGATGGCGTGTATTGGATGCGAAATACAGGAAGTCGCACCTTTGGAAACGCACAACTCATTCGTTTTCACGACAGATGTCGTGGTATTTACAAAGCAAATTTTGATACCGATCCACGTGACGAATTGGCCATTGCAGGAGATAACAATTCTAATGGAAATTTAAAAATACTAAACGTAACCACTGCTGGTGGCGCTACCGATTTATTGAGTTTTTCTGCCAATCGCAGACCGTTACATGTAACTTCAACCGATGTTAACAATAACGGTATTCAAGATATAATTTATGCTTCTTTTGGTACAGGAAATGAAGCAGATAATAGTAACAGTGCTACAAATGGCGTAAAAACATTGTTTAGTCCGTCATTCAATTTTGGAATCAGTTTGGTTACCAATACAACGCATACCGTTGCAGGTACTCGAAAAACTGTTGTTGCTGATTTTAATGAAAATGGTGTAGAAGATTTTGTTGCCGTAAGTGCTGCTGGCACAACAACTAGCATCAAGTCGTACAATCCTAGTCAAGGAGAAACTTCACATTATTTGGCTACGGACGGAAGTAGAAATTTAATTTCGATTGCAAGTGGTGATTTTGACGATGATAATGTTCCTGACATTGCTGCAATTGACAATGCTACGAATGAAATTTTACTATTCCCAAACAGTGCTACAAGCGGCGTTGCAAGTACAAATATTGCTTTTGGAATACCTTCTGTATTGAGTACCACTGTAAACGCTCCTACTTGGATTGAATCCGTAGATTTAGACGGTGATGGTGACTTGGATATTATTGCTGGAAATAATGGCGGAGGCGCTACGCCTGGCGGCTTTATGACCATTTTACGAAATGATGCCATTGTATTGAGCACTGCTGATTTTACGATGGAAAATACCAAAGTCATCACATCCGATACAGAAATTATCATCTCCTATCTTCCTGCAACTGTAAAAAGTGGAGACTTGTATGATATAAGTGGACGACTGGTGCGCACACAACAACTCTCTACGCAACACAATCGATTTGACATTAATGGATTACAAAATGGAGTCTATATTTTAAAATTATCAACCCCAAACACAAGCTTTAAAATCGTGAAACAATAATTTTAGAAGCTTTATCAGAGACAAGGCAACAAGGGAATTTTGTTGCCTTGTTTTCTATCTGCTACATTTGATGTACTTTGTAGCTTTTTGTAAAC
>JBCCLS010000398.1:0-4008 GCA_039026835.1 Bacteroidota bacterium
AAAATGAGTCATAAGAATTGTATAAGAAAAACTTAAAAGGTGTTGTCTTTTATAATAAACGTGGCAATACTTTTTCAAGCTGTCTTTTAAAATGTAAATGTAAGTCTTCCGTACTTTTAAAAATGGTTCGAAAATGCCCTAACTCTTTTAGCTTTTCTTTAAAGTCATGAAGACTATCAAAGTCTCTTTTTTTGAATACTCTCCATTTTTACAGAAGCATCTTTGAAATAAGTATACACTATCAGTTTTCCAGTTTCTTGAAACTGTCCAAAAGCCGTTTCAAATTCTTCTAGGGTAAACATCCCAAAAAAACCACCGCACCTTTTACTCAAAAGCACCGTAGGAAATGCACAAAAGCAAAGGAGGTTTTTGGTAAAAGTACCGCAGGTTTTTTTCGGATAATGCGGAGCAAAAAATAATTGCACAAAAAAACCTCAAAAGTTGTCTTCTGAGGTTTGCTATATTGTTTGAAATATATCGCTATTCTGCGTCTGCAGTTGGTGGATATTCTTTCATAATTTCTCCTACGAATTCTTGGATGCGTGCTTCTTTTTTCTGTATGTTTTTGCTGTTGAGTAAGTTTCCAGTGCCTTTTCCTTGCCAGATCAATTCTTTTTCTTTGGTATCTATCAAGTCAATGTATAAAACACCTTCGGTGCGAGTAGACACTGCCGGAAATCCCCAGCCGCCGAAGCCCCAGCCTCCCCAGCCTCCCCAGCCCCAGCCTCCCCAGCCAAGACCTAAGCCAAAGTTATTCACATCAACACGTTTGTTAGCTTGCGTCATGATGTTTACCAAAATATCTGGATTCTCAGATTTTACAAATCCTTTGGCAATCAATTCTTTTTCTATAGAACGTAAAATTCGCTTCTTATCTAAATCTGAAATCTCTGCTTTGTCAATTCCAGTTTTATAGAACGCAAAGGTTCTATAGGATTCAAAATTCGCCTCTTGGTCATAGTCAGAAACCACTCTGACTGAAATACAAGACGTAACGAAAAACAGGGCAATTAGTGGGAAAAGTAATTTAAATTTTTTCATATCACTGCTTTTTTGTGGGTTACTATATTGTTCTTACTTACTTTATTCTAATAAAGCATCGTCTACGATATTAGGAAGTGTGACTTTTAAGTTGGGTTCAACTTCCATGGCGCGTTTGATAGCGAAAATGGCTTCTTCATTTCGCGCCCAACTTCTTCGTGCAATTCCATTATTTACATCCCAAAATAACATGGAATGTAAGCGTTTTGATGCCTCCTTACTACCATCAAGAACCATGCCGAAGCCTCCGTTGATCACTTCGCCCCAACCAACGCCACCACCGTTGTGAATGGAGACCCAAGTAGCCCCTCGAAAACTATCTCCAATGACATTGTGAATTGCCATATCTGCAGTAAATTTTGAACCGTCATAGATGTTAGACGTCTCTCTGTAAGGTGAATCTGTTCCTGATACATCGTGATGATCACGTCCCAGAATGACTGGACCAATATCGCCACGTTCAATAGCTTCGTTGAAAGCTTGTGCAATTTTTACGCGACCTTCGGAGTCTGCATATAAAATTCGCGCTTGCGAACCAACCACTAGTTTATTTTCCTGCGCACCTTTGATCCAACGAATATTGTCTGCCATTTGCTGTTGAATTTCTACAGGCGACACTTTCATGATTTCTTCCAATACTTCACAAGCAATTTGATCAGTTTTGGCTAAATCTTCTGGCTTTCCAGAAGCACATACCCAACGAAACGGTCCAAAACCATAATCAAAACACATGGGGCCCATAATGTCTTGGACGTAACTAGGATATTTAAAATCAATGCCATTTGTTGCCATAATATCAGCGCCAGCACGAGAAGATTCTAATAAAAACGCGTTTCCATAATCAAAGAAATACGTTCCTTTTTTGGTATGTTTATTTACAGCCGCAGCGTGTCTGCGTAATGTTTCTTGTATTTTTTCCTTAAACAATTCAGGATGATTTGCCATCATTTCATTGGATTCTTCATACGTAAGTCCCATCGGATAATAACCGCCTGCCCACGGATTGTGCAATGAAGTTTGATCACTTCCCAAATCCACAAAAATATCTTCCTCGTCAAATTTCTCCCAAACATCTACAATGTTTCCTTGATAGGCAATGGAAACGACTTCTTTATTTGCTTTCGCAGAATTGACTCTGCTGACTAGTTCGTCCAAATCATCAATGACTTCATCGACCCAACCTTGTGAATGACGTGTTTGTGTGGCTTTCGGATTCACTTCGGCACATACTGTAATACAACCTGCAATGTTTCCTGCTTTTGGTTGCGCGCCACTCATACCGCCCAATCCAGCAGTGAGGAATAATTTTCCTTCCAAACCTTCGCCATTTTTGGAGATTTTACGTCCGCCATTCAATACTGTAATAGTTGTTCCGTGTACAATTCCTTGTGGTCCGATGTACATATAACTTCCCGCAGTCATCTGTCCGTATTGTGTTACGCCCAAAGCGTTGAACTTCTCCCAATCGTCTGGTTTGGAATAGTTTGGAATCATCATTCCATTGGTCACTACAACTCTTGGCGCTTCTGTATGCGATGGGAACAATCCGAGTGGATGTCCTGAATACATGACTAAGGTTTGCTCGTCGTTCATTTCTGCCAAATACTGCATCACCAATACATATTGTGCCCAATTTTGGAACACACCACCATTTCCACCATAGGTAATCAATTCATGTGGATGTTGCGCTACCGCATAATCCAAATTGTTCTGAATCATCAACATAATGGCTTTCGCATGAGTGGATTTTCCAGGATATTCGTCTATCGGACGTGCGTACATTTTATAATCTGGACGAAAACGATACATGTAAATTCTGCCATAAGTTTCCAACTCATGTTTGAACTCAGGGAGCAATTCTTCATGATGTTTTTTATCAAAATAGCGCAATGCATTTCGCAGGGCTAATTTTTTTTCTTCAGGAGATAATATGTCTTTTCGCTTTGGTGCATGATTGATGTTAGGATCGTATGCTTTTGGAGCGGGCAATTCGGAAGGAATTCCTTGTAGGATTTGTTCTTTGAACGTTAGTTTTGTGTCGATTGTATAATTATTCATCATTTTAAAATTAAATATTAGTATTCACTTAGCTATATGCTTGCGTATACTAAGGATAACGAATATCTACACGATGAAAATATGCAGTCATTTTTTTATAATTTGTTTGTATGAATTGTTATGGTTCTTTACTATTTGTACTGAGCCACTTCCTTTTTACTACTGTGTAAAAGTGCATTGCATTCCAATGCGGTTCAAGAAAACTTACTCTCTTTTTCTGTTGAATCCATAAGGACAGTGTCGGCACCCACTTTTACAACAATAGCCTCTTTTACGATGAAATTGTTCCGTAAACACCTTATATCCTTCTGGCGAAAGGTAAAAATCGCCCTCTTCAATAGGAATTAATTTCTTCATTACTACAAAGGTACTTAAATTAGCGTAAATTTTGAAGCGCTACAGATTTGGTTTTTGTGTCAAAATATATTGTACCCAAAGGGTTTCGTGGGATTACGTTGTTTCCCTTTATTTTTTTGCGTGATGCGAAAGATAAAGACAATGCTACTTTGGTGCATCACGAAAAGATTCATTTGCGACAACAAATTGAGCTTCTTGTGTTGCCTTTTTACATACTTTATATTTCGGAATGGTTGATAAGACTCTGCTACTATCGCAACCGAGAAAAAGCCTATTACAATATTAGTTTTGAACGCGAAGCCTACTTCAATGAGCAAGATTTTGACTATTTAAATAAACGAAGGTTATTTCAGTTTTTAAGGTATTTGTGAAAAGAATTGAAGTTGATACACTAACTTTAAATCGTTTATGGCTTTAGTTAATTGAGATAATAAATACCTGTATTTCAGTTAATTAAAATTGACCTAATGCTTTATTAAATCAAGCGTAAAAGAAATCCGTTACCTCACTCAAAAGAATAGCTTACTCATTCTAACTTTTCTATACTTCTTC
>JBCCLS010000399.1:0-4004 GCA_039026835.1 Bacteroidota bacterium
AGAAGTTATGGAAAAGGTGATTAGAATATTTCATTATATAAGTTTTATAAAATATCCAATTCTTATCATGGCGGTTTATTACATGTACAAACCATATTTTACAGATGGCGTAAACAAGCTAGAAAGTTACAACACTGGACTCATTATTTTTGGAGTTGCCATGGCTTTTGAGTCTCTAAAAGATCACAAACGCTTGACTTGGTTGGACAAAAAAGTATTTCACAAACCCAAAATTGCAATATACTATTTCATAATTCTAGGATGTATGATTATTACAATTATTGCAATGGGTTGTGTTGGTTATTTTTCAGCCAAGGAAGGTATTCTAAAAGAAGTCGGTATGGGACTCATTGTTACAGGAATTGGCACCATCGGATTGTTAAAATCTGGTATTGAAGCGACCAAATATTATATGGAAATAGAGGTTTCAAATACACAAACAGAAACTACTCCGTATAGTGAATAATAAACGTATTTTTCTTTTCCTGTTGTTCAATTCCGTAACCACTTCCGAGCTGTACTTTAAATCGGACACCTATATATTCAGATAGTGTGCCTGCCAATTTTTCGGCAACATCTTTGGTGTTTTTATCATAATAAAAAACAGTAGGTACATTGGCAAAAAAACTATATTTCTCTTTCCAATCAGGATAGACTGTTATTTTGTAATTTTCCTTTTTGATGAATCGCGTAATACTATCTTTTTTCTTTTGATCAGGTTTGTATGAATAAAATCGAATGTTGTATTGATCGTTATTGTTATCCGATTTGTATTTGGTTAAATCGCTTCGGGTAACTACGCTAGTATTTCGCGTAGCTTCATAGCCAATTTCAATAGCTGCTTTTTTCCAGGTTTTTGTTTTTGGATTGTCAAATTCCTTTATGTTTTTAATGCGAACACCAATTTTAAGAAGTTGACGTGTTAGTTGGTACACTTCATCTTTATTGACCTCAGAACCGTACCAAACTGTGTTGACTTTTACACGTCCGTCGTCTTCTTTTACATCAAAAATATTGAGTCGAAAACTCGGATTCTTCATATTTTCAATCAACTCTTCAATACCATCACCATCCGCCAAACGCTTGTAATATCGCACAATAGTATTGTCGCTAATATTATTTGTGATACGATTTAATTTGTCTTGCGCCAGATTCACATTGGTCAATACCACCGTTTTGTCATTGCTAACGGTTGTATTTTTTGCCAGTTCTTTTCGAATTTCACTCAGTTCTTTATTTAGGATAGACACCAATTGTGTGATGGAATCTGTTCGAATAGAATCCTGTCGGCGCAAACGTTCATTTTCAATCTCTTTGGTTTTGAGCTGATCAATGGTAATTTCATTTTTTTGAATGATATTGTTACTCTTTCGGATCTGTTGATCGTACAAAACAACTGTTACAATAAAAGCAATCATCAGCACCACTACTACCAACACAATAAAATTATAACGCTTGTCTTTTTGGCGAACATCAGCAATAGTTTCTTCTATGGATTTATATGTTTTCATGTAATTTTTCTTGTTTTAAATAGTGATCAATCGCTTGAATTCATCATTCAACTCTTTTCGTTCTGTGGGAGACAATTGTGACAATGCATTGAGCAGGCGCTTGCGTTTGAGTTCAAACACACGAATCAACGTAATTCTATTTTTTCGCTTGCGAATTTCCATAAATGGATAACTTCCCATCACACTCGGAATCAGGCCAATGAGTGAAGACATAAGATCATTGTTGCCATTAAAATATAAAAACGCAAAAAATCCCAGACTAAATAACAAAGCACCAACTATGATTTTATAGTGAAATCGAATGCTTCGCTTGTGACTGTTTTTAGCTTCTGCAATTTCTTCTTCCGAAATGATGGTATTGATGAGTTGGCGTTCATCTTCTCTAGCATCAGCTGCTGCATTTTCAGCCTCTTTTACCGCTTGTACAATCGCTTCTTTGTTAACGATTAACTTCGGAATGTGCTCGTCGCCCTGATCGGTCAATGCAATACGCGATAACGCAATTTTGAAAGAATCTTTAATGGTTCTGCCGTTGAATAAAGCATTGTAGAAATTTCGCGAAAAGCTAATCGCCACATCATCCGGAATTTCAGTATCCATTCCAATGACATAAGCAATATTTTTATTGAATTCGTCCATGCCCGCCAAACTGTGACAGGTATTTAAAAACACACATTGAATATGATCTGAAAAGCCAGACAACATGTTAGATATTTTTTGGATAGAAACCTCTTCTTTGTAGCCTTCAACATCTTCCAAAAGCAATTGCTCGTCGGTATTTCCATGTCCCGAAATGTGCAAAATATTGGGTTGTATTTTTAATAAATGATCAATCAGCAAGTCTTTGGTCACCGCACCGCGCGATTCAAAAGTAAACTTGTGTTTGTTGGCACTACTTCCCAAAACATCGCGAATGGCATTTTCTTCGACGTCTAACCGCAATGCATCACTATCAATCGGATTTGCCTTAATGAATAATATGTTAATTGTAGTGGAAATAATATTATAATTTTAAATTTATATTGGTCACTATGGTTCTTGGCTGTGCACTTTCGTTGCTACTATTGCGAACGTTTACACGTGATAAAATAATTCGTTCAGGATCGTCATTTTGAAACATTTCTGCAGCAGCTTCAAACGACAACTGACTGATTTGTTCAATAAAAGAGACATGTACCTGATAGGTTTCAGCATCTTTAAACGAATTGAAATGTACCGTACGCGCACTTTCTGTAGAACGACTCACGGGTTTAATGATGCGCTTTTTCTGCATTTGTCGGTGTTGACTCGTCAAAAATCCGGCTCTATGCAAAGTGCCATCTTTTACATAATACACCACTTTCCAAAACAGATATGGCAAACGTACAATTTCACCATTAATGGTTTGCAAAAACTCAGGATCGTCATCGCGAAACACGGGTCCGCTAAACAAACAGATTTTCATGCTGTTTTTTACCACTTCATGATGCAAAATATAGTTTTCAATTTGCTTCCAAACGCCTCTATTCAATTTACTAACTTGCGGTACCGCATTCGTGTAATAAAACGTGGAACGCGCGGCCAATCGTGCTACTTCTTCGTCTGTTCCCCACTGTACATCTTCGCGCTTGGCCAAATGTCCTCTATCAAAATCGTACTTTCTAGCGCCATACAAATCGTCTCCCCACTGCGTTTCTAAAGGAATGCGATCGTCTTTTGCCCAACGTTCGCTTCCTGCAAAAATACTATCTCGCTTAAGCTTGTAAAAATGCTTTCCATCGACATTCACTGCTGAATAATACGGAAATTTACGAAACGGATTTTGCAATACACTATAGTTTTCGTACGGCAAATAATAGTCCGAAACGGCTAAACCCGCAACCCTAAATTTTTCAATTTCACTAGCATCAATAGTGGGAGTTTGTACTGTATGCGTATCAAAAAAGTGGGTTGAATAACTCAAAATCAGTTGTATTAATGCGATTCTAAATTATTAAATTCTTCGAGTTTTCACAACTTCAACACCAAAAGTTTCTGTCTTTACAACGAAACAATCAAATCTTCATCATTCGTAGGATTTGGAATATTTAATTTTGTGTCTTCTAAAAAACCGTTGGAAAATACTTTTTGCATTTCTGTAGACAACAATCCGTTGCGATAACTTTTCCATTCGTGTACCTTGTCACCAAACATATCTTCTACCAAATTCGGAAACTTCCAATCTGAATTTTTTCCCCAATGAATGGTAAATGGAATATTGTTTTCTTGCAACACTTCAATCATACGACGTGAATATTCAGTTAGACTCATCAATTTTCTTGACTTCTCCCATAACACACCATCAATCTCTAACATACAGGTGATAGGGAACTTAGTAAATCCGAGTGTAGCGTTAGTTTGTTTTACAAATCGCATATCAAATTTTAGAAGAAATGACCCAAAAAGAAGGTCCGATCCCTGGAATTTTTGCCATGCGATTTGTAAAACAAACTAACGCTACACTCGGATTTACTA
>JBCCLS010000400.1:0-4001 GCA_039026835.1 Bacteroidota bacterium
CGACTACGAATCCAATTTTAATCGCTCCTGATCGAAATATTTACTATTCCTACAGTTTTGGTATAGGTAATATATTTAGGGTGTTTCGATTAGATTTCCACTTCAGAGGAAATTACTTTGATGTTCCAGATGCACGGAGATTTGGAATCACTGGAACTTTCGGTTTTTATTTCTAAATCAGTGAGATATACTCATTTATAATCGTAAATTTGCAACACTTTTCAAAACCCTGAAAACATGACGTTTGATGTACTAATTGAAATTCCAAAAGGAAGCAGAAACAAATACGAGTATGATTTTAAACTAAAAAAAATCAGATATGACCGTATGATTTTTTCGTCAATGATGTATCCTGCGGATTATGGATTTGTTCCTGAAACTTTGGCATTAGACGGCGATCCATTAGATGTTTTAGTCCTTGTAACCGAACCCACGTTCCCTGGTTGTGTAATGGAAGTTAAACCAATAGGTGTTTTCCACATGACAGATGAAAAAGGACCAGACGAAAAAATAATATGTGTTCCAGTTAGCGACCCTATTTCGTCAAAAGTTAACGATTTAAAAGAGCTTAATCCGCACCTTATTCAGGAAATCGAACACTTTTTTCAAGTCTACAAAGACCTGGAAAAGAAAAAAGTTGATGTTGGAGGCTGGGGAAATGCTAAGGAAGCCTACGAAATTGTAGACAAATGCATAGCGCGCTATGAGGCGAGTGAACACAAAAAAAATGGCGACTTTACAATATAAAAAAAGTATTACATCATAAATCTCAAAAAAAACCTCCTAAAGCGATTTAGAAGGTTTTTTTTTCTCCTTGATTTTGTTACTTTTGCGCTGCTAATTAACAAATCAAATTAACAATATGGAACCATATATGATTTATGTGCCAATCGTCTTGGCAGTCTTGGGTCTTGTTTTTATGCTCATTAAAATGAGTTGGGTAAAAAAGCAGGCTGCAGGAAATGAAAAAATGCAGTCGATCTCAAAAAGTATCAAAGAAGGAGCATTAGCATTTTTAAATGCAGAATATAGACTATTGGCAATTTTTGTTGTCATTGCCTCTGCACTTTTAGGATTTGTAGCTTGGAAGGTAGAAACAACAAGTTACATGATCATCATAGCATTTATTATCGGAGCAATCTTCTCCGCTTTAGCAGGTAATATTGGAATGCGTATCGCAACAGATGCAAACGCACGTACCGCAGAAGCAGCAAAGACAAGCTTGCCACAAGCATTAAAAGTATCTTTTGGTGGTGGAACTGTTATGGGATTAGGAGTTGCCGGATTAGCTGTACTTGGATTGAGTTTATTTTTCATCATTTTCATGAAACTCTTTATGACAGGAGGCGATTTTTATAATGAAATGACTGTCGTACTAGAAGCATTGGCAGGATTCTCGTTAGGTGCTGAATCAATTGCATTATTTGCGCGTGTTGGTGGTGGAATTTACACCAAAGCAGCAGATGTAGGTGCTGACTTAGTAGGAAAAGTCGAAGCAGGAATCCCAGAAGATGATCCACGAAACCCAGCAACAATTGCAGATAATGTAGGAGACAATGTAGGTGATGTTGCAGGAATGGGAGCCGATCTATTTGGTTCGTATGTAGCAACAGTATTGGCAGCCATGGTATTGGGTAACTATGTGATTAAAGACATGAAAGATGCCGGTCAAGAAGTACTTGGTTTTGACGGTATGGGGCCAATTTTATTACCATTAGTAATTGCAGGTGTTGGAATTTTAGCATCTATCATAGGAACGTTCTTAGTAAAAATATCAAGTAACGATGCAAAAGAGGCACAGGTTCAAAAAGCATTAGACTTAGGAAACTGGATTTCTATTTTAATAACACTAGCAGCAAGCTATTTCTTAATCGATTGGATGTTACCAGCAACTATGAAAATGAGTTTCTTTGAAACAGGTGGAAACATCATCAAAGATGTAACATCGATTGCTGTATTTGGTGCCGCATGTATCGGATTGGCAGTAGGAGCTTTAATCTCAATAGTAACTGCGTACTACACAAGTTTAGGTAAAAAACCAGTATTAGATATTGTTCAAAACAGTTCTACAGGAGCAGCAACAAACATCATTGCTGGTTTGGCAGTAGGAATGAAATCAACTTTCTTATCTGTATTATTATTTGCTGCAGCAATTTTTGGCTCGTATGCGTTAGCAGGATTTTACGGTGTAGCATTAGCAGCATCTGCAATGATGGCTACTACAGCAATGCAGTTAGCTATTGATGCATTTGGACCAATTGCAGATAACGCAGGTGGAGTTGCAGAAATGAGTGAATTAGAAGATCATGTACGTGAGCGTACAGACATCTTAGACTCTGTAGGAAACACTACAGCAGCTGTTGGAAAAGGATTTGCGATTGCTTCTGCAGCCTTAACAGCATTGGCATTATTTGCAGCATATGTGACTTTTACAGGAATTGAAGGTATCAATATCTTTAAAGCAGATGTATTAGCAGCCTTATTTGTTGGAGGAATGATTCCAGTAATCTTCTCAGCATTGGCGATGGAATCTGTTGGAAAAGCAGCAATGGAAATGGTGGAAGAAGTACGTCGTCAGTTCCGTGAAATTCCAGGAATTATGGAAGGAAAAGCAACGCCAGAATACGGAAAATGTGTAGATATTTCTACGAGAGCAGCGTTAAAAGAAATGTTGATTCCAGGTTTAATCACCATCATCACACCTATCATTGTTGGATTACTTTTTGGAGCAGAAGCTTTAGGAGGTTATATGGCTGGAGTTTGTGTTTCTGGTGTAATGTGGGCCATCTTCCAAAACAATGCGGGTGGAGCATGGGACAACGCTAAAAAATCATTTGAAGCTGGTGTAGAAATCAACGGAGAAATGACATACAAAGGTTCTGAGCCACACAAAGCTGCCGTAACAGGTGATACTGTGGGAGATCCATTCAAAGATACATCAGGTCCATCAATGAACATCTTGATCAAATTAACATGTTTGGTTGGATTGGTAATTGCGCCAATTTTAGGTGGACATTCAGAAGCAGAAGGAACTGCTGAAGAAGTAGATACAAACGTAATTCAAGTAGAAGTACAAGAAACGAACGAAGCAGACGTTGCTTTGAACATCATTACAATGAAAGATGAAAACTTATAAGAAAAACCGACATATTCTTATGGAAAGCCGTAATCGAAAGATTGCGGCTTTTTTTAGTAAGACTCAATTTTCAGAAGCTAAAAGAGCTTCTGAAAATTGTAAGTCGAACTAATCCCGCTGCAGAGCGAGATACTCAAAATAGGCTCTCAAGTTGATTTTCAATGAGATTATGTTTTAAAAAAAGTTATCAGCAGTCACAAAAGATACATTGAAAATTGTAAGTCAAACCAAATCTCATTGTAACATTCGCTACAAAACTCCTACTAAAAGTATGTTGATCACTAAAAACACACCACAACTAGTATCTCACTGCGTATGAACGTGAAAAATCTCCAAATAAAAATTCAAGAAGTCTTTATCCCCTTTTTGCTAGTAGCTGTAGGTATATTTTTATCGTATGGAACATTTCGTTGGGTTTTTGATGTAAAATTCGGAACCATACCACTAAAAGAAAACCTGCTCGACTTTTGGATTCCAGGTGTGTTGACGTTGATCATAATATTGGTGTTTCTTCGCAGAAGAGTTCGGATTTTAAAAGTTCGTGGTAAAAATGACAATGGTCACTTTTTGTATCAATTTCCCATGCTTTTTGCGATTTTAATTCCGCTGTTTTTGGGGCAGGATTATCTTTTAAAAAGTGCGTATGAACTGAAAGAAGTTTTTAGTGTTTCTGAAATTGCAACGCTTTCAAACGAAAAATATTTTAAAGTACAAAAGTTCACCGTCAATCAACCAGCAAGTGCTGCTTATGTAACTTCAAGAGTTTCTGGGCGTAACAATAAAGATTTAGATATTGAGTTATATCTGGCGTGTCCGTTTAAGCTTTCAGACAATATTTGGTACGGAGTTCGCTATTCAAAAAATC
>JBCCLS010000401.1:0-3987 GCA_039026835.1 Bacteroidota bacterium
ACTTAATTTTAACAATCAAAAAACCTGTAAAAATGGTGCCACTACATCACGAATTATCCATCAAAGAATGGCTTATAGACGCACTGCCCTACGAAGTCATTTGGGCAGACGAGTTGGGAAAAATTATGTATGCTAACGCTAAGTTTTGCAAGCGCTTAGGGTATAAAAAGTCAGAACTACTAAAGCTTTCCATTTATGATATTAATGTGACTGTTACCAAAGAAAGCTGGAAAAATCATTGGCAAATTGTGAAAGCAGAAAAAGTGCAATACTTCAAAGCAATTCACAAAACCAAGTCTGGAAAATATTATGATGCGGAGGTTTTTGCTCAATTTTTCTCAAATAATGGAAAAGAGATTATTTGTTCTATTATAAATGACATTACAGAATCTAGTTTTTATAAAGGATTGCTTCGCGATGCGGAATCTATTGCCAATGTTGGTGGCTGGAAATTTAATTTACAAGACAATACCATTTTGGTTACTGAAGAAGCGTTTCGAATATTTGATACTCAAGAAAAAGAAGATTTTTTAATGGGAAATGCTGTGAAATTCTTCAAAGAGGAAGCAACAGCAAAACAGCTGTTTAGCGATGTATGGAGACATGGAAAAGAGTTTGACGAGATTTTAGAAACCAAAACAATTCCTTCAAAATTTATAAGAGCAAGTGCCAAACCTGTCAAAAAAGGAGACAACATATTTAAAATCATCGGAATTTATCAAGATGTGACCGAACAGCAAAAAAAGGAAAATCGACTCAAATTCTTTAAAGAGATTATTGACAATGCACAAGATTTAATTTATGTATACAATAGAGAAGGAAAATTATTGCATTATAGCGAAACCGTATCACAACAATTAGGTTTTAGCAAAAAACAATTGGATTCCTTTTTTATTTACGATCTGGATGCCAATATTACACGCGAATGGTGGCATCAACATTTTGACGATCTGAAAGAAAAAGGTTCCATGCAGATGGAATGGTTAATTACCCGAAAAGATGGCACAAAATTCCCAGCAGATATTGTTGCCAATCATTTGACTTATGAAGGAGAAGATATCAACTGTGCAGTCATTCGAAATGTGACAGAACGAAAAATGCGCGATTTAAAACTGTTTGAAGCTTTGCAGGAAATCAAAACACTGAAGGATCGTCTTGAAAATGAAAACGAATATCTTCAGGAAGAGATCAAAAGTAAAATTAATGCCGATAATATTATCTGCACCAGCGAAAATTATGCAAAAGTGTTAGCGCAAGTACAACAAGTGGCTTCTACAGATACCACCGTATTGATTACAGGCGAATCAGGAACTGGAAAAGAATTATTAGCAAATGCCATTCATAACAACAGTCTACGAAAAGAAAGACCTTTGATTAAAATTAACTGTGCTACTTTGCCCAAAGAATTGATAGAAAGTGAACTGTTTGGTCATAAAAAAGGTGCATTTACAGGTGCAGTTTCTGATAAAATTGGAAAGTTTAGCTTAGCAGATGGTGGCACTATTTTTTTAGATGAAATTGGAGAGTTGCCGTTGGACTTGCAACCAAAATTATTGCGCGTACTTCAAGAAGGTGAGTTTGATATGTTGGGCGGCAACAAAACCAGTACAGTAAATGTGCGTATTGTAACAGCCACCAATCGCAATTTGGAAGAAATGGTAGAAAAAGGAACGTTTCGAGAGGATTTGTATTACCGTTTGAATGTGTTTCCAATTCACAACATTCCGCTTCGGGCTCGCAAGGATGACATTCCATTACTGGCACAATTTTTCTTAGAGAAATATTCCGCAAAAGCGGGAAAATTATTCAAACGCCTTTCCAAAAAAACCATTGGTTTGCTAATGGAATATAATTTTCCGGGAAACATCCGCGAATTGGAAAACCTTATTGAACGTGCCGTTATTATTGAAAATGGAACAACATTGCAACCCGGAGAATGGATGCCAACATCCAAATTACAACTCACCAAAAACGAATTCAAAACGTTTGAACAAACCCAAAGAGATTATATCATTGAAGTGTTGAACTTTACCAATTGGCGCGTGAGTGGTCCCAAGGGTGCAGCTACGATCTTAGATATGAAGGACAAAACTTTGTTTGCCAAGATGAAAAAACTAGGCATAGAAAAGCAAATAGGATTGAAAAAATTATAATTTTTTACCCTATTTTAGTGGCAGATGTGTGTCTATGCTTAAAACCATTCAAATAATTGCGCTGCTGCAAGGAATTTTTTTAGTAATTATTCTTTTTGTCAAAAGAAAAGAATACAAGCGACTTAATTTTTGGTTGTTATTTATCACCATTATCTCTTTGCTCATTCATATTATTGGCGATGATGATTTTAATTTGATTCAGGCAGATGCCAATTGGTATTTTTTTCATGCGCCTTTGATTATTACACTGTTTTTTTTATTGATTAAATATGACGATTCCAATCGAGATACATTTCAAATGAAAGATCTCTTGTATTTCATTCCACATGTAATCTATATTGGTACAGAAATTTTAGAAGAAACCTTCCATATTGAAAATTCAGATGACGAAAAGCTTGGGTTTATCATCGCTGAAATTTTTGTGACAGCAACCATGTTATGGTATTTAGGCATCATTGTGTATCGCGCTTACAAAGATCAGAAAAAGCAATGGATGTTATACTTCATTATACCGTATGCAATTGTTACATTACTCGACGCGACTTCGTATTTTATTTTTGGAAAACCAGATACAATGCCTTATCTAGAAAGCTATGGTATTATTGCGATCTCAGGATTATTGCTGTATGCCATTTTGTTTAAATTGGTTGTTTCGCCCAAGTCTATACTTCCGAAGGCAGAAACCAAAGCGTACAAAACATCTAGCTTACAAACGGCAAAAGTTGCAGGTTATAAAAAAGAATTTATCCGATTGATGGAGGAAGAAAAAATGTTTACGGATCGAAATTTAACTGTCAATCAAGTGGCTCAGAAAATGGGCATTCCAAGGCAGCATTTATCCGAAGTGCTGAATGTACATATAAAATCAAATTTTCAAGATTATATCAACAAATGCAGAGCAGAGGAATTTGTGCGGTGTCTTGAACACAAAAAGTTTGCGAATTATACAATTATCGGAATTGCCAATGAAGTAGGTTTTAAATCAAAATCATCTTTCAACACAACTTTCAAAAAATTATACGGCGTCACGCCAAGTGTATACCGAAAAAGTTTGAACTAACTGCTTTTCTTTTTTTACCACGAATACACGAATTGTTTTTTTACTTAAGATTCACTTTGAGTGAATTTATAAAACAAATTTGTATGGAGAAGCAATTAGCAATAGTAAATGTAAAATATAAATTTCTATTAGATCTCGATACAATTTTATTCATTCCATTACGAAAACCACTCGATCTGACGCTTTTTTCAATGTATCAATTTGAAAATGTACTTATGTATCAATAAGTTTCAAAGGAAATTAGGTGTCATGCTAGGAACAGATTACTTCGTCGCTGCACTTCTCGGATGACATAGTGTAATTTTGCCAAAAAAGTTTCTAAAAAGTACTAAATACGCATGTAGCACCTTTTATCCCATCAATTAATCATACTTTTAAATAATTACATATCAACATCTTACGCTCATTTATTGCGAAATTAGGTTCTACAAACGTATTTGAGACACACTTGATTTCTTTCTACAGCAGGACACCACTATTTTTACCTCGATTTTAACAAAACCTACATCGAGTATGCAGCACAACTACGCTTAAATTAAATCGAATCTATATGATGATACAAGCGTTGCAATCACAACTTTTAACGTGTACCAAAAAAAAAGCAATCTGTTTTATTCTGCTGTGTTTCCCATTTTTGATGCATGCACAAACCAACTATACCGTCAGCGGTATTATTAAGGATGCGGCCAATGGAGAAACATTTTTAGGAGCTACTGTTTTATTGAAAGGAACAACCATTGGAAGTACGACAAACGAATATGGTTTTTATTCCAT
>JBCCLS010000402.1:0-3979 GCA_039026835.1 Bacteroidota bacterium
GTGTTTCCTGAATATGCATTACGGACTTCAGGTTGTATATTTTTTAATGCAGGTACTTTTTTTTGCAGACTGCGAATGGTATGTTCAAATGTATTTAATGTGCCAACCAATTGTTTTGCTTGTTTGCTGTAATTGCCATCTTGTTTGAAGAAAACAGCATTATTTTCTGCCACACGATCTGATTTTTTTAAATCATGTGCCGCAAGTCCGCCCGGAAATAACTCTTCTTTGATGCTGTTGATGACTGACAATACATTTTCCGTTGTTCGGTTCAGTGTTTCAGCAAATTTTGGATACTCGTTTGTATCTTTTGAGGAAACTTTTGTGTTAAGCGAATCTTGCAATGTTTGATTGCGCTTGCTTGCTTCTTGAGTCGTATTTGTGATACTTTTACTTTCTGTCACAGGATTATTCCGCACATCTACCACTAAAAACATCATTCCGATCAGTAGCAAACTGACAATGGCAAATGCGATAAGAATTCCTTTTGGCGACATTTTATTTTCTTCTAAAGTAGACTTGTACAGGAACGCCCGTAAAGTCAAATTGTTCTCGGAGTTTGTTTTCGACAAAGCGTCGATACGGATCGCGGACATACTGTGGCAAATTGGCAAAGAAGGCAAATTGTGGATGCTTCGTTGGCAACTGTGTACAGAATTTTATTTTGATATATTTTCCTTTGTATGCTGGTGGTGGTGTTTTTTCAATTATTGGTAACATAACATCATTCAGCTTACTTGTTGGAATTCGGTTTGAACGATTTTTGTACACTTGCACCGCAGTTTCAATGGCTTTGAAGATACGCTGTTTGGTCAAAACTGAGATGAATACAATCGGTACATCGGTAAATGGTTCAATTTGTTTGCGAATGTGTTGCTCAAATTCTTTCACAGTCGATGTGTTTTTTTCAACCAAATCCCACTTATTGACTAGAATGACAATTCCTTTGTGGTTTTTTTCAGCCAACCAAAAAATATTTTGCACCTGTGAGTCAAATCCGCGCGTAGCATCTACGACTAGCAAACATACATCTGAATGTTCAATAGCGCGAATGGAACGCATGACTGAGTAAAATTCTAAGTCTTCTTTGACTCTCGATTTTCTTCGGATTCCAGCCGTATCTACCAAATTGAATTCAAACCCAAAACGATTGTATTTGGTATCAATCGCATCACGAGTCGTACCTGCGATGTCCGTTACGATATAACGATCTTCTCCAATTAAAGCATTTATTAAAGAGGATTTTCCAGCATTTGGTCGTCCAACTACCGCAAAGCGAGGCAAATCTTCTTCTTCTACTTCGGCAACATCTGGCAAAGCTTCTACCAAAGCGTCTAACATTTCACCAGTTCCACTTCCATTGATGCTGGCAATTGGATAGTATTCTCCCAATCCTAACGAGTAAAATTCCGTCGCATCGTGCAAGCGGTTCGCGGCATCTACCTTATTTACCACTAATAATACAGGTTTTTTCACTTTGCGAAGTAAATTGGCAACTTCTTCGTCCATTCCTGTGATGCCTGTTTCCACATCGACCACAAAAAGAATCGCATCTGCTTCCTCAATAGCAAGTTCTACTTGTTTGTCAATTTCTTGCTCAAAAATATCATCGCTTCCTACGACATATCCGCCTGTATCAATTAGAGAAAATTCTTTTCCATTCCAATCTGACTTTCCATAATGGCGATCTCGTGTCACACCACTAACTGAATCTACAATGGCTTCTCTACGTTTAATCATACGATTAAACAACGTTGATTTCCCTACATTTGGCCGTCCAACAATTGCTACTATATTACTCATCTCGTTCTTTTTGTGCCTGCAAAGGTACATTTTCTAATGACTCGCAAAAAGTAAATTGAAGTAAGTTTTTGGTACATTATGATTTTTATCAGTATTCTTTCAAAGGCAATGCGCTATTTTTAGGATTATCAAATCGTCTGCCATGAGTTTAGGAGAAGAAATTGTATTGCGACCACGCTTCAAAATAGCACTTTCAGAATCATCAGAAGCAATCCTAGCGCGTTTGGAAGCACAGAAAAATATACAAAAAGAGTTTGTCCTCACACGTGTAGATCAGCATGTGTTTATCCGAATTCCAAAGGTAAAACAACATTTTTGGTCCCCACAATTACATGTTGAAGTGGATGAGATTGATGCTGAAAATTGCTTGCTTCGCGGACTCTTTGGACCGAGTCCAACCGTTTGGACTTTTTTCATGTTTTTGCACTTTTTGGTTGCTTGTCTGTTTATTGGATTTGGGATTTGGGCGTATTCCAATGCGGCTTTGGATAAATCGTATGCGATTCAAGTTGCGTTGATGTTTTTCATGGTATTGGTATGGTTTGCTTTGTATTTCGGTGGGCGCTGGGGAAAGGCAACTGGAAAACAGGAAATGTACGATTTGTATGGTTTTTTAAAGGATGCACTTCAATTTCAAAGTATGATGTGAGTTGCAAACTCACATCAACGAAAAAGCAAACTCGCATCAACGTTAAAGATTCACAGTAAATACTGAAAATAAATACTTCTTTTTTTTATATTTATGCAACATCTATATGCTCAGTATGGAAAACCGTATTTTCATGTACTTGGATCAGCGTATTTTTACACAACATTAAATTTACACCATGAAGAAAAAATATAAGTATGCCATTTTTGGCGCTATTTTAGGAGTACCGCTAAGCTATTTTTTTCAACCGAAGCTTGTCCGCCAATTTTTAGGATTTTTTGATTACATAAATAATTTTGGCGATTTGGATAGAATATCTCGCTCTTTTGGTTCAAATACAATTCGAAATAATATTATTTTAAGTGTGCTCGTATTTGCCGCTATTGGATTTGCACTTGGATATTTTAAAGATAAGTCTGCCAAATCAAATGACTAACACCTAAAACCCAAAACCTTAGACCTATTTATTATTGTACCCAAAACGTCGTAGTTGTTTGGCATTACTACGCCAATTTTTGTTGACTTTTACATAGAGTTCAATATGAATTTGCTTGCCGAAAAACTTTTCTAGGTCTTTTCTGGCTTGCATTCCCACAGTTTTGATCGCGCTTCCTTTGTGACCGATGATAATGCCTTTCTGCGTTTCACGTTCTACCATAATGACGGCGCGAATGCGGATGATGTCTTCTTCTTCAAAAAATTCTTCTGTTTCTACCTCAACAGCATACGGAATTTCTTTTTTATAGTTTACTAAGATTTTTTCGCGAATGGTCTCGTTGACAAAGAAACGTTCGGGTTTGTCTGTTAATTGATCTTTTGGATAAAAAGCAGGTGATGCTGGCAATAATTCAATAATTCTTGAAAATACTTGTTGCACATTGAAGTTTTCCAATGCGGAGATCGGATAGATTTCTGCCGTAGGTACTTTTTCTTTCCACAATCCGATTTGTTCTTCTAGCTGTTCTTGCGAAGATTTGTCAATCTTATTCAATAACAACAACACAGGAATATTGCTGTGTACAATTTTCTTGAAAAACGTTTCGTCTTTTAGGCTTTTCTCACCAATTTCTACTATATACAATAATACATCGGCATCTTCAAAAGCAGATTTAACAAAATCCATCATCGATGTTTGCAACTCGTACGCAGGTTTGATGATTCCTGGTGTATCTGACAAAACCACTTGAAAATCATCACCATTGACAATTCCCAAAATACGATGACGCGTGGTTTGTGCTTTGGAAGTAATGATGGAAAGTTTTTCACCAACAAAGGCATTCATCAAGGTTGATTTCCCCACATTTGGGTTTCCAATGATATTTACAAATCCTGCTTTGTGTGCCATAAAATAGTAGAGTATTGCTAAAAATTCAGGCTGCAAAAGTACACATATTTCTCTAGAAAGCGCAGGTTTATTCTATTTTTTACCACCTGATTTTCAATTTATTACATGCTGTTTTGCAGCTGTTTACGACTGATTAATATACTTTTTTTCAAAAAAAATAGTTAAACTTTTAGTTTTTGATA
>JBCCLS010000403.1:0-3979 GCA_039026835.1 Bacteroidota bacterium
AGCTAGACAAAGAAAACTCACCAAAAAAGTGCTTGCGCTGCCAATTGATCTAATGACACTTCGCTGTAAAACGGTTTGTACACTATTTTATTTAAAATTTGATAATATTGTAATTATTTGCTTTTCAGATATTTGTATTTTTTTGAAAGCAAATATTTCATGGTTTAACAAATGAATACTTGATTCTTAATAGCCATACATTTACTTAATGCGACAATTGATCTATTGTCTTTTTGTAGTGTTCAAAATCGATAAAATAACTTGATAATTGTGATGATAATACTCCGACGTTTACGTCAAAATATTTTCTATTATTTTCATGTGAATGCTCCGAGAGTTTGTCTCTAGTAGTTGATTTTATATATCAGATTGGGAAGCATTGAGGTTTTTAATAAAATAAGACGGATTCAAATTTGTTCTTCGCTGAAAAGCACGTGAAAAGGTACGTGTATTGCTAAAGCCAGATTCTTCTGCTATGGCATCAATTGTATATTTTCTAAAAATAGCATTATTCTGTAAACGATTGATGGTGTAGGTAATGCGTAAATCATTTACAAACGCATTGAAACTTTTCCCTTCGTACACATTAATTATCTTAGACAAATACGTATGATTGGTTTTAAAGCGTTTTGCCAATTTATGCAGTGTAATATTTGGAGACAGAAATTCGTCTTTTTGTTTAAAATCGTCTAAATTTTTCAAGATAGCTGTTGCAATATCTTCTGGAATATTTAAATCACTTCTTTTGCGGTCAGATACTTCAATAATCGCATGTTGTTTTGAGGTTTTCTGAGCTTGTAATAGCTCTTCAAAGCGTTTTTTATACACCTTTCGTTGCATATATTGATACATTAAAAAACCAATTGCAATGACAACCAATACAACAGTACCCATAATACTTATTACATACAAGCGTTCCTTTTTTTGCATTGATTGTATTACGTGCTGCTTCGCTGCAAGCAAGCGAGGTGTGGTGTAATTTTCTGAAATATGTTTGGTTAAATACAACTCTTTATCGTGTAAAATACTATCCAATCGCAACAAACGTTCAATATACATGAGTTGCTTGTTGAGGTTTTGTTTCTTTTTGTAATGATTAATTAAAAATTCGTATGTCGCTCTAGTCTCTGGAAATAGATAATCTACATTTGAGAAAATAGTATCTACTTTTTTAAAATAGGCAATGGCTTTCGCCGAATTTTGAGTGGCCACATAAGTCTTTCCAAGATAAAAATACGCATAGCTTAAATTAGAATCGTCTCCAATCTCTTGAAAATAAGGAATTGCTTTTTGAATGCTGTCCACCGCTTTTTGATACGCTTGTTTCTGATATGAATTGATTCCTTCTTTAAGCACAAGTACATGGTAAAGTCTCTTGTAAGTAGGTTTTGCATGTGTTTTTTTGATAGCTTTAGAAATATAGTGTGTTACCGAATCATGCATTCCAAGTTGTCTGTATGAAGTAACCATACTTGATACAATATTTAGACGTCTCCATTCATCCGTAACGTTTAATGTTTTAAAATTTTTCAACGATTGTTGTAATATCGTCAGCCCTTTTAGGTATTCTCCAATCAAATTATAAATAACGCCAATAGTATATTCAATGGTAAATAATGCTTGTGTATTGTTTGCAACTTTGGCATACTTTTGTGCTTCAATATATACATCTAAGGCTTTCTTATACTGGCGTTTTGTATACAAATCTCCGGCTTTAACAATCAGCGCATTTTCTAGCAAATAGTGATCGCTACGTTTTATAGAATACTGAATCAAGCTATCAACATATTTTATTTTAAGTGCACCAAGCTTTAATAGACTTTTGTAATAATAGCCATCAATAATTTTCTTCTCATCTTGAAGCTGTTTGGCTTTTTGCAAATAGGCATCAGCATAGTTGTAGGCTAGAGAATCTGGAATATTGGCATTAAAAAATTGATTTCGCAATGTCGTGAATCCTTTTTGGAGCAATGAATCGTGCACCATTGTATGTTGTACTTGCCCATATATGGACAAACTCACACAAAAGCAACAAAATATAAAAAAGTGATTTTTAATACTCATAACAATAATCTGTACCTATTAAAAGTACATTTTATTAAAACGATCTGTACCACTTTCTTTTTGAATGGTAGGAAATAGCAAATAAGTCGTATTTGAAATGATGACAATAGATCAATTGTCAGTGTAGAATGGATTTTTTACATACAAAAAGAAGTAAATAATTGTAGTTTTGATAGCATACAAATACATTAAAACTCGATAGTATGAAAAGAAAAAAGTCAATGCTCCGATTGCAAAAGTTTACAATTGCATCTTTACATTACATGGTTTATTTAAAGGGCGCAGGACAATCAAATGATACATGTCATACAATAGCAGGCGCAGAATCATGTCAGTGTTACTCAACAGATCCAGATTCGTGTTCAACTTCAACAGATGATCCTCTGAGCAACCAACGAAAAGGTTGTGCTTCTCATATTGGTGGTGGCGATTAGTCCACATTGTAAACAACAACACATGTAATGAAATAATAAAGACAAAGGATTATTTGGAATTCCCCAAATGATCCTTTGAATTCGCAAAACCTAAATTTTAAAACGTATTCGTTTCATTTCCAGGAAGTGGACAGGCTTCACATGAAGTTGTAAAAATACTTACAGATCGGATCGTACAATCATATTTAGTGTCATTTCCTTTGTCTCCTCTGGTTTCTCCTCCGTTAATACGATCGATTTGAAGATTGGAAATAGTACTTTTATGCAATACTAATTCCCGGTTTTTTAAACGCTTTTTTTTCATAATGTTTCTAAGTTTTCGTTAAACATAAACTAAAAGTATAGAAACAAGTTGCACGAAAAAAAAGAGGGAATTTACAATTTATAAAATCGCAATAAATCTCGTTGTTGTCTGTGATTTTTTTGAAATTTTTCTTTTGTGGATGTGTATTATAAAAATGTAATGCCATATTTAGCGGCTATTTCAGCTCTTTGTGTAGAAGAAACTTCTTTTCCAAGCTGTTGCATTTCGTTGAAAAAGTCCTCAAAATTTTGCCCTGGAATTACATAATTCAATACGCGTGCAGTTGTTTCTCCAAGGGTTTTAATACTGTGTTTAATATTTCTTGGCAAATAAACAATAGTGCCAGCACCTGCATGAATAATTTCATCTCCTAAAACTAATTCGACTTCACCTTCAAGCACATGAAAAATTTCATCTTCTTGGGTGTGAATGTGCACAGGAACTTCACTGCCTTTAGGCATAATTCCTTCAACCAAATAGATTTCGCCGGCAGTATCTTCGGAACTGAGTTTTAATGCGCGCAAACCTCCAAAAAGCGTAGGTGTGTCTTCCTGCGGGATGATGATTTTAGGTTTTCTTTTCATGTAGATTGGCTGATTTTTTTTGAGGTATGCAAAGTTGGAAAATACAGCTTGCATAAAAGATGCATATAGCAATGAAAAATGGAATGGTAGTCATCAAAGTTTGCTTTTGAAATTCATCCAAATCAAGTATCATCATCATCATTGGAGTAATCACAAATACTGGTGAAAGTAACAGCAGTACAGCTTTATATCGGGTCACTGTTCTCCATCCCAGATATAAAAATAATACTTGTCCTGTAACTATGGATAAAAAATATATGATTGTAAATAGATCAGCGTCTCGAATAATATCAGGTAGATTGAAAAATATAAGCAATTCAAACAATATACAAGGACCGCCCACATGCCTTCCATAAATCATGATAAAAAATGAAGAAAAAATAACTGCAAAAAACACCCAACGATTGATGCGTAATTTCATATAATTTATTTTAAATCGGCAAGTATACTTACTGCTTTTTCTGCATCTTCTTTGTTAACGTGAATTTCAATATCGCCACCCAAAACTCCTGCATACGCTGTATCCATCTTATTGATTTCAAAAAAGTGAATGCCAGCCTCACTTAAAATATGCTTTGCATCCATAATTTGAA
>JBCCLS010000404.1:0-3977 GCA_039026835.1 Bacteroidota bacterium
GTTTTCTTTGCTCTATTGTTTTCATCTCTGTGTATTTTTTGTGGTATTAGGTTTTAGGTTTTAGGTTTTGGGTGTCTATTTCCCCTAATTCCTATTGCCTAATTCCTATTCCCTAAATCATCTTTTGTCTTTTTGTTGATTTGTCTTTTACTTATTTGTTTGTATAAGACTCATCTTTTATTCCTATTCTCAGAATCTTTTTTAGTTTTGGTACGTCCTAAGACCTAACACCCAAAACCCAATCCCCACTTAGAGCGAGCCAAGCGCACTTCTGTTGAGTATGATTCTGTTTTTATTTTCGCCATCATCATCATTACAATCGTGTAATGTTCCGGTAGCGTAAATGGTGTTCATTTGGTTCATCGCGCATAGTAATTCTTTGGTTGTTTCTGGCGATGCCATATAATCTGGTTCTTGTTTTTTAGCGTTTAAAAATTGTTTCCACGCTTTTTGAATGCGTCTCATGTCATAATCATCTTCATGGTCTATGATGTCGTATACATCGCTTTCTTCTTTATCTACTATGGCGTCATCTACAACTTCTGCAGTATCAGAAATGGCAACATCTGCAACAGCGACATCCGCAACAGCAATATCTGAGATAGAAATTTCTGGATTGGTTATGCTACCTTTTTCAACTACTTGTGATAGTGCGCCATCAATATGTCCCACCCAACAAATGCGTGGTAAAATATGTGCTGGCAGTTCTCTTCGGATCAAATCTTCCATGAAAATGCGGAAATCGATGTTTGAAAATCGCGGTGTATATCCTGGAAATATGATCGTTACCTGATACGAGAATGGATCTATTTTTTTGCATGTATTGCAACCGTCGTCCAAACACAACGGCAAACACGCGTTTAAATCGTCTATGTCTTTTGTATGATACGGCAACGTAAGAATGTTTTCTATGAGATAGAAACCTTCATCAAATAGTAAATTATTGATGTATGCAATGGTTTCTAAGCGCTTTTGTCCAGCAGCTTCTTTGGTTGCGTAGTAATGATTGTATTGTCGCCCAATTACTTCACCTTCTGCATTTAATAACGCCACATAGTAACGTGCTGATTTGGTTTCTGTTTGTCGCAATACAAAGTTTTCTTGATTGGTAGCGAGTTTTAAAACTTCCAACAATTCGTTGATTGCTTTTTGTTTAGATATAAAGTCTTTTTGCGATGATAGATATACTTTTTGATCACTTTTTATCAACCAACGGTATTCGATATGTGGACCATCTTTCATGGTATTGCGTTCCAGTGTTTCAATACTGATGAAATCATTGAATAGATCGCGTCGTGAGTAATCGTCCAAACCAGCCAAGAGTGCAATGCGTTTTTGAAAACCTGAAACATTCTCCGTGTCCCACTGTACCGCACTTCGGTAATTGAAAGCCAATCCACGTTCCGAACTGATTTTGTCATATTCTTTGATGAATCTGTTTTTTGTAGTGATAATATTAGCTTCTACGCTGTCTTTGTCTTTACCAAAGAGTTTGTACATTGTGTTTGTATAGTTTTCAAAAACCTCTGCAAAACGTGCAATTAAATGATCTAAGAGTTCGTTTCTGCGCGCAGTGAAATCTTCTAATGTATCGATGATGTTTTCTACATTGTTTTGGTATTTTGGATAGTTATCCAACAAGGTTTCTATGCCATTAATACCATCCACAGCTTTGAAAAAGTAAGTTCGTTGCAAGTTTTCATCCGAAGCCAGAAGTGTTTTTACATGTTCTAAGTGTGAAAAATAGGTTCCTAATACTTGATCAAAGAACAGTAAATACGCTTGTAATTGCTTTGCGCGAACTTTGCGTTCGTCTGAAACTGTATTGGACAATCCGAATTTGGAAACTCCGTAGTTTTCTGGCAAATGATGCTGTACTGTATGGTATTTTATTTGACTGTACACGCCTAGTGGCATTGGCAAATCGTCAAAAGATTTTTCTGTGCTTGCTTTGTATTCCGCTTCTAAGTCATCTGTAAATTGTGCTACCATTTCTTGGTTTAACCCTACAGGTAAAAAGCCTTTTTTGTATTTGAATGTACTTTGATCGCAGAGTATTGGCAAATGATTTGGCTCTACGCAAATCAACCAAGGATCACTTTTTGCGGTAATGTTTTTGTTGCAATCGCCGTCGTCTCCGCTTGTTTTCGGCGGACAGTTGTCAATGCTAATGTCTTCAATCAATTTGACACCTTCAATTTTCATGATGATGTTCATGATGTCGGACAAACGTACTTGTGTACGCAGCTCTGATTTTGCCAACGCTTCTGGCGTTATGAATCCGTTTTCTAAGATGGGACCTTCAAATATTTCATCTGGCGAAAGCCCACTATCCAACATTTCTGTAAGCGAGTTGGTACGTACACTTGGTGATAAGTATTGTGAAATTTCCCATTGAATTTTGGCATGTATCTGCTCTTCATTGGCATCGTTTTCCAACTGAATTTCCGCACAGACACGAATGCATTGCTTTTTTATTTTTATTACTTCGACCAAATCCTCACACAGATTCCTATTTTCATGATATTTGGTGAAAATTGCTGCAATGATGTCTTCCTCCACATATTCCTCATCATCGTCAAAATCAACTAGAATACTGTATAATCCTTTGATATTGAAGGTTTCTGTAGTGTATTCTGAACCTACAAATGGAGTAAAGCTAATGCGCGGATTTGCTTGATTGCATTCTGCATGCAGTGGCAACGTGTGAATTGCCAACCAACAGTTCTTAACGCCTTTAATGTCTATGAATAGTTTTCTGTAATCAAGTGCTGTGACAGGTCTGCACGTTAAAATATTTTTAGCCGATTTGAATTGTTCGTGCATTTTTTTGAAGTTGTCTTCTTCCGATGCTACGAGATTTTCAATCGGTTGATCCATACGCAATCCTAAGTCTGTAATAGCATAGCACAACAATTCCATAATCGTAATTCCAGGATCACTGATGTTGTAATCGGTCCAGAGTTTTCGACTGAGATTTTCAATGTATTGCTGTCCTGCGTCTCTTAGATGTTGAAAATCCAAGTCGTTCTGATAGCTTACATTGCTGGGTATGGTGATATGTTCGTCTACGTTTAACATGCGTCAGTTGTAATTGCAGTTACAGCGTGTGCCGTTGGCACTACTGAGGTTAGTATACTTTTTTGGTCTTTAGGTATAATTTCATCGCCTTGTTCACCTTCATGCAGCATTTTGAAATTTTTTATGTAATCGACATAGTCTAAGTTTTCTATGTAAAAGATGACTTCACTTGCGTAGAGTGCATTTCCGAATGAGATCGGTTGTTGTTTGTCAAATGCCCACGGTGCTAGGTATTGCGCCAAATCATCTTGTAATTTTTTTGCGTAAAAATTCGCATCCAATCCTTTGTAAAAGCGCGCATCAAGCGTAATTTGAACAGGTTCATACACGGGCGAAACTACTTTTGCATTTACATGCATAGTGTTAAGTTTGTTGATGTATGTTTCGATGTCGTTCAATTTTGTTTGACTTAATTTTGGCTTATAAATGTCATATACATTTTGATCAATGATGTTTGGAATAGCAACCAATACTACTTCTCCTGGTGCTTTAAAGCTGGTACTTGTACTGTGATTTAAACACTTAATTTTATGTAAATAATTAAATTCCTGAAGTACGAGATGTTCATAATCCCACAGTGTAATGGCGCGGTTTTTATGACGAAGTCGTTCGCTAACTCTACGATAAAAGTCCAAGTCACTTTCTTTTGGAAAGCCATCAAAAGAAGCATATGGTTGCGTTACTTTTTTTACAGTGGCCAAACGACTTTCCAGTTTTGACATGGTTTCTGCCGGCATTCCTTTTTCCAAATGTTCCAATGTATTATCGTTATTTACAAATTGTACTTCCATCGCTTGTGTGTGAATGTTTGTAAACTTGGATACCGTATCGTACGGTTTGGAAATTGTAGCCCGAATCCATAGATAATCTTCTGCAAAATGTGTGTTGTCGCCAAA
>JBCCLS010000405.1:0-3956 GCA_039026835.1 Bacteroidota bacterium
ATAAATCGCGTTCCCAATCAGACAACAATAGAAGCCCAAATTTTGTCTGATATGAAAGCTTCACAACAAGGCAAGAAACACAAACGATCAGATGCAGAATTGCAAGAAGTTGCCGAGCAGCTTGCCTTAGATATTATGGTATTTGCCAACAAAGCCGGCGCGTTGATCATGAGTGTTGCTGTTGAAGAAATGTTGCACATGTCACTATCTTCCAACATAAAAAATGCGCTAAAACCACCATACGGTGGAACTCCAGAATTGATAGGAAAAACACCCAAAGTATGGCCAGCATATTTGCCAGGACACGTTCCTGCATTTCCAATCAATCGAGGAAAACTGAACAAAGAACAACTTCATGCTTTTCTGTTAATTGAAAGTCCCTTACCATTTACGGGCGGAGCGGAAAAAGGACAAGCCATTGAATACACTACAATTGGCGAATATTACGATCTAATTATCAACTGTATTGACAAAGAATTAGAAGATTCAGATTTTGATGGAGATGCACCGCAATTGCTTCCTGAAAAAGGATACTATGCTCAAAATAATATTGATACAGTGTATTACGATAAAGATCACAAACCGCAATTTCCAAATGACGAAGAAAGTGGCGGATTGGTACATGTGACGGGAAAAAGTTCTGCAATTCACGCCATGAATGAAATTGTTGAACAAGGAGAAGGTGCAAGTTTTGAAATTGATCTTTTTGGGAAAGAAGAAAAAATTGTGGGCGATCATTTAACACCAACTGGCGAAGTTGTATGTCCGCTATTTCCATTAGGTTCAGGAATGACAAATCCGTTAGATTATGATGACAAAGGAGCGCATCATGAATTATCGCATTTTGACAAATTCTTGGAAGTATACTGCACTATTGAACGTAAAAATTACGAATTAAATACATTTTTGGACACCAAAGATTTTGACTTCACAAAATACTTTGTCAAAGACCTTCCATTAAATCCAATGACTTCTGATTATCCAAAAGCCATTCAGGATGTGTCCAATCTTACCAATGCAATTTACACCTACATATTTATTATGGCAGAAGCATGTTACAAAACCGCAGGTCATAAACAATATGAAATCTTTATGTTTGGAATTCACAAATCTATGATTTGGCTGCTAGATAACTTATGCGGAACCATGTCTGGATTGAGTTATATAGATAGCAATGGCGAAAAACAAACTGTTGCTGCTACACTTGAAGATTACAACTTTGCAGGTTCCTCAAGTCCAAAATCTCAAATTATTGACTTGGCAGGCATTGCCATGGCCTCTAGTTCTATTGTTTCGGAAACGCTTTTAAGTAGAATCAAAGACCTACCAGATGTGCCACTAGAATCATATTTAGTAGAAAATAATCAAGGGATTTTATAATTAAAACGTTACAAAGATGAAAGATTTAAAATATAATGCATTAAATAGTTGCGGAGGCAATACCTGTAGTAAATCAAGTACTAGAGGACCTAATAATTGTGGTGGCAGTAAAAGCGGCGGCAAAAGTAGTTCCAATAGTTGCGGAAGTAGTGGCAGCAGTGGCGCTTCTAACGGATGTGGAAGTGGTACTAGCACACCATCCAAACAAAAAGACATTGCTGTTCCACTAGAGTTGCATGCGTGTATGGGCTTAAATGCTTGTAAAGGACACGATCGTTTTGGAACCAATGAATGTGCTGGTTCAGGATATTGTGCGACACAAGTTCATAGTTGTCACACCTTAAATAATTGTCGCGGTCAAGGTGGTTGTGGATTGTATGGAGACACCGAAGAGCAATGTCGCCCAGGTGCAAACGATTGTGCATGGCAAGGAAGCTGCGGCACACCAATTCCCGCAGAGCGTTTCATTACACAAGGAAAAAACAAAGGAAGAAGTGTATGGCAATTAGCACGAGAATTGTTTGAGCAACGAATGGACAAATCGCGTCGAACGGTAAAAAATGCACCTTTCAAATACGGACCGCCGATTGAATGGTTGCGTGCCAATGGAAGAGGAGAATCGTGTGGAAGTAGTGGTGATAAATTCTGTTCGTTTGGACTAAACGACCCACAGAAAAGTGCCAATGAGTTTTGTATAGAAAGCAGCAAAGAAATCAAAGATACATTTGAAAACTGCGATTGCGCGGACGATGAAAAATAGATTTTACCAATTACAAACATTAAAAGAAAACAGCTAAAAAGCCAATTTGTGCATCTTAGAGAAAAACAAATCAACAAAAAGACAAATCAACAAATCAACAAAACACACAACACACAAACAGCCAACGGCGAGAAGCCCACAAAAAAGATGACAAAAAAAGTACACGAATTGCCCGATTTAGGCTTAGGTTTAGGCTTGCGCGGGGAACATTTTAATCATATACTCGAACACAAACCCGCTGTAGATTGGTTTGAAATTATTTCAGAAAACTTTATGGATTCTGGTGGTCGACCGCGCTATGTGTTAGATCAAATTGCAGAACAATATCCCATTGTGATGCATGGTGTGTCGCTATCGATTGGAAGTACCGATCCGTTGAATTTTGACTATTTGAAACGATTGAAACAACTAGCGGACGACATTCACCCAAAGTGGATTAGCGATCATTTGTGTTGGACAGGTGTGTTGCAGTACAATTCGCATGATTTGTTGCCAGTTGTGCTCAATGCGGAAAGTCTGAAACTCATCACTACGAAAATAAAACAAGTACAAGATTTTTTAGAACGACCGCTAATTTTGGAGAACCCGAGTAGCTATTTAACCTTTAAGCAATCAACCATTCAGGAGTGGCAATTTTTAAAATATATGGTGGAGAAAACCGATTGTGGACTGTTGTTAGATGTGAATAATGTGTATGTGTCTTCGTTTAATAATGAATTTGATCCTATTGAATATATAGAAGGTTTGCCGCATGAAAGTATTGTGCAAATGCATTTGGCGGGACACCAACATAACGGCGATCATATTATTGATACGCATGATAGTCCTGTGGTTGATCCTGTGTGGGAATTGTTTAGTTTGGCGTGGGAACGCACAGGAGGAACATCTACCTTATTGGAATGGGATGGTAATATTCCTGAATTTGAAGTCTGTCATGCAGAATTGCTCAAAGCTAAAAACTATATGAATGGTTTTCAAAAGCAATTTATAACACAAGAAACTTCGAAGAAAGAGAGTCAAACAGTTTCCAATCCAATTGATTTTATGGTGTCGAATGTAGCCAATGACTTTGTAGATTCATGAATATAAAAAGAGATAATCAACAACAAAATGCTGTAAAAAGTTTTGCCGAAATTCAACAATGGATGCAACAGCAACTCATGCATCCGCAATTTTCGGGCGATTATGAAACTTATGTAAATTCAACGTCTAAACTTTCAGCAAAGCAACATGTGCAAATTTACCAACGAAGTTATATTGCACGTTTGCGCGATTGTATGGAAGCGCAATTTCCTGCATTATGCTACGCGTTGGGAAGACCGTTGTTTCTACAATTTGCCGATTGGTATTTGCTAGAATATCCTTCTAAAAGTTATACGTTGGGCGATTTGGGACAATATTTTGGACAATTTTTGGCAGAAACACGTCCCGATAAAGAAGCGGCCGTCAAAGAATCGTGGCCAGATTTTATGATAGAATTGGCGAAATTTGAATTCTTAGTCAACACGAGTTTCGATGAAAAAGCAGCTGAAAACCATCAAATAGCGACGCCTGAATCTGACGAATCTAGGTTGCAATTGGTACCTGTATGCTACATATTGCAGCATAATTTTCCTATCAGCGAATATTACAAAGCTGCGGTAAACGAGCGCAAACCCGAGTTGCCATTTGCGCAGGAAAGTCATTGTGTATTGCTACGTCGAAACTACCGTTTGGGATTGTTTGAATTGACGCCATTGCAGTATCATTTCTTGAAAAAACTACAACAGTCAAATTCCATATCAGCGTCAAAACAGTTTCTCATAAAAACATATGC
>JBCCLS010000406.1:0-3950 GCA_039026835.1 Bacteroidota bacterium
CAGGAATTAGCGAAAATCGTCGTGTAAACATTGGACTTATTTTTCAAGTGCGTTCCAATACATTGGCTGGACAAGGTGCTTTGGAAGTATTGCGTTTTGAAGATAATGAAAATGATAGAAGATCTGGTTTAGCAACGATTGCACCTTCCATTAGATTTCAACCTTTTAAAAATATTGCAAATTTCTCCATTACCTCTTCATTTTTTATTCCAGTATTTAAGGATCAACCTGGTGGATTTTTAGATCAAAGAAGTTTTGCTTGGGATACTCGATTTTTCTATGATAGAACTTTTGGAGGAGATAAATGGCAATTATTTACCGAAATAGATATTAGATTTAATTTTGGAGACACGAGAGAAAATGTTGCTCCTGACGAAAATACTAGTGAAAGATTTGCAGGGAATAGCTTGTTTTTACCTTTGACAGCGTTCTTGAGTTATTTCCCTTCTTCAAAATCAACAATTTTTATTAATGGTCAACAAACTTTTTTAATAGGAATTGACAATCCTCAATCTGCTGGCGGTGGTAATTTTTCTCAAAATGGAACATTATTTGGTTTGGGAGGAAAATACCAATTGACTGATGTATTGAACGTAGAAGCATCTTTTTCAAAATTTGTGAGAGGACACAACTTTCAAGGACTTGGACAAACTTTTAGCATAGGATTAAGAGCAATATTTTAAGAATATAATTATTTTAGAAGTTTAAATCATGATCATGAAATTTAGACTTCTTTTACTGTGTGCATGTCTCATACAGTTTTCTTGTACCAGTCAATCCAAAAAAATAAACGGTGTTAGTTTTGTAGCAGCACCGAAGGCAGCTGATCAATCACATGTAGATCCAGTCATTAAAGTCAATGCCAATTATGCCGCGATTATGCCGTTTGGATTTATGAAAAAATTGTATGCTACCGAAATCGTTCATAATACTGATCGACAGTGGTTTGGGGAAACTCGAAAAGGAGCCAAGCAATACTCCGAATTGCTACAAAAGAATAACATTAAAATCATGATCAAGCCACAAATTTGGGTTTGGAATGGTGAATTTACAGGTTTTATTAAGATGGAATCTGAAGCAGATTGGAAAGCGTTTGAAGCTTCTTATGAAAGTTTTATTCTGGAATATGCCGAATTAGCAGAAGAACTAAACGCTGAAATTTACTGTATCGGAACAGAATTGCATGAGTTTGTAGCCGCACGACCAGAATTTTGGAAGCAGCTGATCACGAAAGTGAAAAAAACATACAAAGGAAAATTGACCTATGCTGAAAATTGGGATTCTTTTGCAAAAGTTCCGTTTTTAGATCAGCTAGATTTTATTGGGATTGATGCGTACTTTCCGCTTAGCGATGAAAAAATGCCTTCCCTAGAAAGTTTGCAAAAAGGTTGGCAGCCGCACAAACACAAGATGACCAAAATTTCTGATAAGTATGGGAAAAAAGTACTGTTTACAGAATATGGATATCGCAGTATGGATTACACAGGTAAAGAACCGTGGGATTCAAGCATGCGAGGAAAAGTGCTCAATTTAAAAGCACAGGAAATTGCGTTGCAAGCCTTGTTTAATGAATTTTGGAAGGAAGATTGGTTTGCTGGCGGATTTATCTGGAAATGGTTTATCGATGATGAAAAAGTAGGTGGATTGCAAGACAATCAATTTACACCACAAAACAAACCTGCAGAAGCAATTCTTCGGGACACATATAAAAAATACGAATGAACAAATTCAATATACTCTTAGTTTTTACTATATTTTTCACACTACTTTCGTGTCAATCAGATGATACTACAGAGCCAATTATTTTAGAAAATACCGCGAAACTTTCAGAAGTCATCGCCAATCGTACCATAGAAACAGGCGCCGTGATCGCCTGTGCGGCTAGTGCTGAAAACAATTCAAATGTGGTCAACATATTTTATTATTTGGAAGAAGGTGCTACCAACGTTCAATTCTTTGAAACCAATACAACAGCTGTTGATCATAATGAGTATGGCAACTACCGAGAATTGGCATTGCCATCGCAACCATTATTTGATGGTTTTATCTATCAATTCACACGTCCTTTTGGTCACGATCAATGGGTGATTGTTACGTTTGAATTGGATGGAGAAGTAAAAATTTCCAATCCGATTCATATCAAAAACAATTCAAAGCCTACAGTTTGGACAGACGCAGTCACTATAAATCAAGACATTTCTAAAATGCCAACATTTAGTTGGGAACACAATGCTAATGGCGATAATGCAATCTATTTTCAAGTACTTTCAACTGTTGATAATGGACTGCTTTCAGGAACTTATACCTACGAAAATCAATTCCAATATTACAATACTTCCAATGTCGTATTGAACATCACAGCTGAAAATCCATTAGAATTGACAGTAAACAATTCGTATAAGTTTACTTTGATGGATGTTAGCGAAGATAATTGGGTAAATACAGTAATTCAGAGTATCTTTATAGCTGAATAGCTATGAAAAAAAACATCCTCATTTTTGTCACTTTTTTGATTGCCTTTTTCGGAATGGCACAAGAAAAAATTGTGTTCGATGTCAAGTTTCAAGGACAGAAAAAAAATAAAGTTAGTTTCCTGAAAAAATATGTCAGTGTCCGCAATGGAGACGTATTAGATTCAGCGCAACTCGAAAAAGATGTCATCTTACTCAAACGTTTGGCAGGTGTTTCACATGCGTATTATCAAGTGTTTCCATCGCACGACAATTTGTACAATGTCTTTTTCAATATTGAAGAAAACTTTACGCTTATTCCCAATCTCAATCTTTGGACAACAACCAACGAGCAATTTGCCTATAAAGTTGGGTTATACGATTATAATTTTTTGGGAAGAAATATCGCTTTTGGCGGATTTTATCAAAACAACGGATTTGACTCGTATGGAATCAATATGCGTGCACCAAATTTGCTTGCGCGGAATGTAGGCGTCGCGATCAATTTTCAAAACTGGACGAGCGAAGAACCATTATTTTTTGGTGGTGGCTCCGCAAATTACAGGTATAGCAATACATCATTTGAAGTGTTGGGACTATATCAAATTAACTTCAAACACTTGCTACAATTGGGATTCAATGTATTTGAAGAAGAATACGATTATCTCAACGGACTTACCTCAGATGCCATTCCGCAGAGTTTAACATTGGACAAGCAAATGCTCAAATTTGTCTATCAGTATGACGATTTGGATTACTTTTATCAATATGTAGAAGGTTTTAAAAATACATTTTACTTGCAATATGTGATCACAGAAAACGACTTTCAAAACGATTTTTTAATTGGTTGGAGTGACTTTTTATACTTTACCAGAGTAGGCGAAAAAGGAAACTGGGCCAATCGTTTTCGTTTTGGATTGGCTTCCAATGACGACAGTCCGTTTGCGCCATTTTCGGTAGACAACAACCTAAATATTCGTGGTGTAGGAAACATTATTGATCGTGGAACAGGAAGCATTGTACTCAACACGGAATATCGATATACACTGTATGAAAAAGGTTGGTTTATTTTACAAGGCAACGGATTCATAGATGCAGGAACTTGGCGAAATCCGGGAGGTGACTTTAGCGATTTTGTCGACAGTCAAAACTTTCGTGTGTATCCTGGCGTCGGACTTCGATTTATACACAAACGTATTTTTAACGCTATTTTCCGTATAGATTATGGCTACGGAATCACCAAAAAAGCCAGCAACGGAATTGTATTTGGAATTGGTCAGTACTTCTAATTCACGCGAAAGCGAGAATCCTATTCTTTTGTAAAACTAAGTTATAGTCAAGATTACTTTACGAATATTTTTTGAGCCATAAAAATAGCCGTATTACAACATAATACAGCTATTTTTAAGAATATGAGTTGTTAATTCTTTATTTAACAACAAGTTTTTTAACAGTAGGATTTTTGCTATTTTCTTCAAGAATAGAAACCATGTATATTCC
>JBCCLS010000407.1:0-3949 GCA_039026835.1 Bacteroidota bacterium
GGCCAATCAAAATCAAAGATTTACCATACCTGAAAGTTGGACCGTATCATACAAATACCGTAGCGGGATTGGAATTAGCGATGGACATTCTTCGCCGCAAGCGAAATACCAACAAGCAAATCTTCATGATCACAGACGGAAAACCAAGTTGCTTGACTTTACCCAATGGTGAATTTTACAAAAACAGTTTTGGTTTGGACGAACGCATCGTATCAAAATGCTTAACCAAAGCTGCACAAGCACGAAAACTAAAAATTCCGATCACCACGTTTATGATTGCGCAAGATCCATATTTGCGACGTTTTGTGGAAATCTTCACAGAACAAAACCGTGGAAAAGCATTCCTTACAGGATTATCAGGCTTAGGGCAAATGATTTTTGAAGATTACGAAAAAAATAGAAAACGAAGAATACGATAATTGTCAAATCAAGTATGGTTGAGATTTTTATGTAAGACGTTAACCAAAGACTTCTCGACTGCGCTCAAAGTGACAGTGTCAAAACAAATATTAGTAAAAAGCACTATCTCAAATTGCAAATTGAAAAAGAATAACACACAGGAATGAAACAAAATACCACATTCAAAGAATTAAAAGCCGCTGGATATGTTGACAAAACTATCAACGAAGAAATTCAGGCAAATTTAATTGCACGTATCAAAGCCAATGAACCTGTTTTTGAAGGTTTACTCGGCTATGAAGATACCGTAATTCCACAATTGAAAAAAGCCTTATTGGCAGGACATCATATCAATTTATTAGGATTGCGCGGACAAGCAAAAACCCGAATTGCACGAAGTATGGTCGATTTATTGGACGAATACATGCCTGTTGTACAAGGTTCGGAAATCAACGACAGTCCATTCAAACCAATCTCAAAATATGCCAAAGATTTGCTTGCAGAACACGGAGACGAAACTCCAATTTCGTGGGTACATCGTTCGGAGCGTTTCTATGAAAAATTAGCAACGCCAGATGTAAATGTTTCCGATTTAATTGGAGATATCGATCCAATCAAAGCAGCAACTTTAAAATTACCTTACTCAGATGAACGTGTTTTGCATTACGGAATGATTCCGCGTGCCAATCGTTCAATATTTGTGATTAATGAGTTGCCAGATTTGCAGGCGCGTATTCAAGTATCTTTATTTAACATTTTACAGGAAGGTGATGTACAAATTCGTGGTTTTCAACTCAGAATGCCGTTAGACATTCAATTTGTATTTACGGCAAATCCTGAAGATTATACCAATAGAGGAAGCATTGTAACACCTTTGAAAGATAGAATAGGTTCACAAATCTTTACACATTATCCTAAATCAATTGCGTTGGCGCGACAAATTACGGAGCAAGAAGCAAAAGTAGCGGCCGAAGACAAATCAGCAATCAAAATTCCAAGTTTGGCTAAAGATTTATTAGAAGAAGTAGCTTTTGCTGCGCGAAATAGTGAATATGTAGATGCAAAGAGTGGCGTGAGTGCCCGTTTAACCATCAGCGCAATGGAAAACCTTATGGCAGCTGCAAAGTTGCGTTTGATTGAAACTGGCGCAGCACAAACTACCATTCGTTTGGTCGATTTTATGTCAATCATTCCATCCATTACAGGGAAAATAGAATTGGTATACGAAGGCGAACAAGAAGGAGCAGACGAAGTGGCAAAAATTCTTATCGACAACCCAGTGATGACCCAGTTTGAATATATTTTACAACGTGTACCCAAACTTGAAAAAGAAGGTGTTAAAACGACGTATACTGACGTAATCAGTTGGTTTGAAGACAACTTTATCGAATTAAACTATACAGATACCGACGATGAGTTTCGTACGAGTATTAACGCTGTAAACCCTTTAAATGATGTCATAAAAGAATATGCAGCTGACTACAGTGAAGACGATCAAGCTTTCTGTAAAGAGTTAATTTTATGGGCACTTACGGTAAACAATAAATTAGATCGCTCTGAAAACAGTTCAGCTTTTACCATTGATTCTGCAGGTTTTGGGAAGCATTTTTTCAGCTAAAATATTGAAAAAGTAACGATCTACACGACACCAAAAATAAAAATCAAAAACACTCCTAATATCCAAAAGGAGTGTTTTTGGCTATCAAATATCAGTCACTTATTTATATACGTTTTAAATAGAACGCGATTGTGCGCTTGTTTGTCAGGACTTTAGTAATTTTAGGACTAAAAGGCATAAATCGAATCATTTTTTTTGCAGAATTGAAATACTTGTAAGTTAATTTCTCATTACTAATCAGTGTTTTACCTGCTCGATAACTATAAATTTTTCGTAAATTGTTAAAAATTCAATGTGCATGAATAAACTTATACTTTTTATTTTCTTTCTAACTTTCACTACATTATCTGCCCAAGATGATGTATTTTCTATTGCTCGAACTGGTACTGTTGCACAAATGGAACAGATATATAAAAAGAGTCCTGAGCTTATCAACACAAAAAATGAGTATGGGTATTCTCCCTTTTTAGTCGCATGTTACAATGGGAATTCTAAAATGGTTGAATTTTTAGTAGATAAAATTGAAGATATCAACGGCATCAGCAAATATGGTACACCACTTATGGCAGCTGTATACAAAAGAGATGAAGCAATCGTGGATATTCTTCTCAAAAATGGTGCAGACGCTAACAAAGGCGATGATGGTGGGACTACAGCGTTACATTACGCAACTTTATTTAATAGTACTTCTATAGCGGAAAAATTGATCAATGCAGGTGCAAAAGCAAACGTAAAAGACAAAAGCGGAAAAACGGCTTATGAATATGCAATGAGCTATAAAAACCAAAAAATAATTACACTAATCAAAAACAAAGCACTATGAAAAAAATTACTTTTCTATTCTTTTTATTATCCATCACATTTTGTGTAGGTCAATCGTGGACTACCGGAGTCGTCACATTAGATTCTGACTTCACCGTTGAGTTTGATATCAGAACGGCTGACAATACCGTGACTATGACTATGATTGGTCCATCTGGCAGATGGTTAGGCGTTGGTCCTGGAATTGCTTCTGGAAACAGTATGGGAAATGCTGGCGATGATGCTGTGGTATTTAACTCTGTAGGATTGCAAGATAGAAACATGCCATCAGGAAATGGAACTCCAAGTTTAGATGCTAGCCAAGATTGGACGTTAGTTTCAAACAATGTAGTAGGTACAACCCGAACAGTAGTGGCAACGCGTGCCATTAATACGGGTGATCCAAATGATTTCGTATTTCCAACATCTGCAGGAACTTTACCAATATTGTGGGCTAAAGGCGGTTCAACTTCTTTCGGATATCACACTGGAGGACGCGGTGGAACCGTAGCAAACATTACTTTAAGTGTAGACGATGTTTCTATTAGAAACTTCACCATGAGTCCAAATCCGGCAAGTACTAACTTTACCATTACATTACCACAACGAAATGATGATGCTGTTGTTGAGGTATACAATATGTTAGGTGCTAAGGTAACAACACAACAATTCAGAGATTTAAATGCAAATGTAGATGTGTCTAGCTGGAATACAGGAATTTATTTAGTAAAAGTAACTTCTGGTAAATTCACACAAACAAAGCGTTTTGTAAAGCGTTAATCTATAATAGAATTAAAAATTATACTTAGAAATGACTATTTAATAGTTTTCTAAGATGTACAATAACAAATAGAGCGTAGCTGAAAAATACATTTCAACTACGCTCTATTTGTTGTATCTATTCCGTACTAACTGATTTAGTTAGTTTCTTCTGCAAGTTGCATTGCAGCAGCATCTATTTTTTGTAAATCTACTTTTGCCAACGATTTTACAGCTTGTTCATACGGTTCTAAAACAACTTCGTTTGTAGGTTTATTTTGCTGTAAAATTTTCTTATATGCGTTTATAAACTGTTCTATATTAAGTAATTTATAATATTCATTTACATGTTGTGTTCCGGCTTGTGCTGCA
>JBCCLS010000408.1:0-3931 GCA_039026835.1 Bacteroidota bacterium
GTTTGTAATTGTAGTTTTTAACACTTCATTTCCAAGAACATTATGAATCGTCACAGAAGTGTTTCTATTGATTCCTTGGATCGTTATTTGTTTGCTATCTTCTACAGGATTTGGATACAAAATAAAGTCGTTATTTGAAGTAATTTCACCTGTAGATAACGTGTTACTATCCATAAAAGACTCACTAACAATTAGATTGTCGATGGAGATCGTTTCATCCGAAGAAGAATTAGATTGTCTGAATGCAAAACTGCTTACAGCAGTTCCTGTACCACTACCTAGAGCTGTAGCTGAAGCATCTGTTTCGAGAGAAGGATCAATCCAAAGGTTTGCTACACCAGTAGTTACGCTGTATCTAACAACAACTCTATATGTTACTCCAAATGTTAAATCAACTGGAGACGTCGCTTCTGCGGTACTTGCACTTGAAGCAATTCCTACACGAAAATCTCCAGCTCCACTTGGAGGAACTATATCTACACGTGCTACAAATCCAGTAGTATTGAAATGTGCAAAATATTCACTGTCAGAACCACTAATTGGCGCAGCATTGTTTACCACAATATCAAAGCCTGCATATATTGTGGTGGCAGAACTTGTAAAAGTAAGATTTACATCTTCTCTTGAACCACTTCCATGTGTAAGTATAATTTCATTAGAAGATACTTGTACTGGGTTGGCACCTGCACCTGAATGAGCAGTCCAAGTTCCATTTGTCGTAAGAGCACTATCTGGATACGTGAAATCTTCATTGATTAAAACTTGTCCGAATGAAAAAGTAGTTGCAAAAACAACCAATAAAAAAGTAATTTTGTTTCTCATGTTTTAGATTTAGAATTAGAATGCAAAATTACAAAAATACATTGTGATACTATTAACAAGAATTCACTGAAATGTCATGAATATGTTAAGTTTTTTCCTAAGTTATCAACAAATCATGCTTACTATCAACTTATTTTTATCATCTTAAGATTCACAAAATGAGAAGTACACAAACACGAAATTTAATTTTAGTAACTTTATAACAATTAAAATTCTATTTATATGCGATTCTGTTTTTCTATCTTTTTTAGCTTTCTTTTCCTATGTTTTTTCAGTTGCCAAAATTCCACAAATACTTCAAAAAGTAGTGATATTAAATTTCATAAATCACATCTCCCACAAAGACAAAACACACCGTTTAGTGCGGCAGTGGAGACCGAAAATTTATTGTTTTTAGCTGGGCAAATTGGGAAAGATCATACCACAGGAAAATTAGCGGAAGGTGGCATCAAGGCAGAAACCAAACAAGCTATTGAAAATATAAAAGCAGTGTTGGCGCAACACAATTCTTCTTTGGAACGTGTGGTAAAATGTACAGTGATTCTCTCTGATATCAATGATTTTAAAGAGTTCAACAGTGTGTATGTGCAATACTTTCCCAACAAACCAGCACGTACTACCTTTGCCGCTGGCGGATTGGCGGCAAATGCAAAAATTGAAATCGATGTCATTGCAGCCAAATAATTATTCGTAAATATCACACATGATCAAAAACATCACTTTTCTCAGTATACTTTTACTTGTATCAATATGCTGCCAAGCACAAGAATCAGGACTTTCCAAAGCAGAACTTGCCCAACTTTTTGAACAAGAAAAAAGAAATGAGGAACGCGCTAAATACGGAACTGAAACGTCAATTGTTTTGGTTGTGTCAAATCCTGAAAAAGTTAAAAAACTCAGACAGTATATTCACAAAAAAAATAGATTACAAAAAATAAAAGAACTCGCTGAATTAAAAAATAGAAGTTTAGCAGAACGATACAAGGCAGGAGACGAATCAGTGGTTTCTGAGATTATTCAAACATTAAAAGGAGACGATGAAAAAGCAAGAAAGAATATTTATTTTGATCTTTCCAAGAAGTATGATGATCCTGACAGTTATATGATCAAAGAAGAAGAACTCATCAACGCTATCTTCAAAAACCTTTCGCTTACAACCGATGAAAGCGCAGTCATTCAGTTGGCTGGCTACATGAAATTAGCTGGTTATGTAAAACGTTTTGAAGACTATTTATTGTCCAATAAAGCGCAAGATGTAAACCGATTACTCTACTGGTTGGGAAGTGATGGAAAAAGCAAAAAAGCCTTGGCCTATGCAGAAGAACTTATTTTTAGCTCAGCTTTTGATTTTGAAAACTACGATTATGCGATGTCGGCTTTGGAAGGATTTAGCAAAAATGGAGATGCCGCTACACAACAAAAAGTCTTTGAAATCTGTTTGAAAATCTATGACAAAAAACTGATTCCAAAAGCACAATTTGAAGAAATGAAAGATATGTGGTCATCTACGAATCCTGCAATTAGTTTGACAGATATTTTATTGAATGCTACTGATAAAAGAGTCATTTCAATTGCCAATGACCTTATAAAAAGTGGAATACGTCAGCAAGAAGCAGTAGCTGCCTTGGTACGATTGGAAGGTGCCAAACATCAATCTTTAGTATATAAGCTTTTAAAAAATGAAGATACCTTTTATGATGGTTTGTATCCTGCTGTCGAATTGTATGTGCAGACAAAAGATGAGGATGTTTTAAAAACAATTTTGGTTGAATTTGAGAAGCTGCAAGCCACTGAAAGCCATCAAATTGACCGAATCGTTACTACACTTATCGAAGCCAACGCAACACATTATTTTGACAAATTAGACAGTGTTTTAAGAAAGAAAAAGCTGATTCGCTCCATGAAAGAATCTTATGCACTTACCAAAGAAACCTATGAATCTATTGCAAAAGATTTATATGAAATGGGCGTCGTACAAACGCCTATTGCAGCAAGTATCATTGAGAAGGCGAAAGAACTGGCAGACGAAGATACTCGTGTTGATATGTATGCTCTTTTGACAGCATCTAATATTTTTCATTGGTTTGATGCGGAAACTGGATTTGTACCTGTAGATTATGACAATCTTATCAAAGAACTGGCAAAGAGAAGCAATGGGAAGTTCCCAGATTTTGGCGTTTGGATGGATGCGGAACTCGATCAAAATTACAATGTTTCTTCGCAAGTAGTATATGTGGCTGCCAATGCTAAAATTTACGCGATACAACCTGAAGATATTGGCGATTGGTATGATGTTGAACTTACGATAAAACTACTTAACACGATTCTTGCAGATACCAATATAGTGGAGCGCTATAATTTTATTGAAACCGGCGATCAAACAGCACAAATTATGTTTGGACCTAGTGCAAACGTGGCTAAATTTGTAGAAAAATACAACTTAAAATAATTGCAAATACTAACGAATTCGTTTCATGGAACAGTGGGATATTTATAATACACATCGAATCAAAACGGGAAAAATAGTCCATCGTGGCGATCGTTTGCTGGAAGGTGAATTCCATTTGGTGATTCATGTTGCCATTATAAACGCGGATAATCAATTGCTTATTCAGCAACGGCAACCGTTTAAAAAAGGCTGGCCAAATTTGTGGGATGTTACTATTGGCGGTACTGTAGAAGCTGGCGAAACTTCGCAACAAGCTGCAGAACGAGAATTATTTGAAGAGTTGGGATACACACACAATTTTGCAAATGCACGCCCGCATTTTACCATCAACTTTCAACGCGGATTTGACGATTATTACATTCTAAAAGCTGAGGTTGATCTTTCCAAATTAATACTTCAAGAAACAGAAGTACAAGCAGTAAAATGGGCAACACGCACTGAAATTGTGAAACTCATTCAAACCAAACAATTCATTCCGTATCATCTTAGCGTAATTGATATGATTTTTGATATGAAAGAGCAACACGGGATTTTTTCGAGTTAATCTAGAGTTGTATTACCTATATTTTCAACTCATAATTTAGTTTCTGTAAAATAATTTGTTTTTCACTGTAACATTTTTTCAAAGTTGATACTTACGAGGCAAATAGAAAATTAATA
>JBCCLS010000409.1:0-3922 GCA_039026835.1 Bacteroidota bacterium
ATTCTGGGCAAGACTTAGGCTCCTATCTCGACGGCTTACTTCACCAACGCTATCTTACTTATTGGGAATACATTCACTTAGATACGTTGCTGAGTCTGCAAATTCCACGCACCTTTTTTCCAGATGAAGAAATCTTCATCATGTATCATCAAATAACAGAATTGTACTTTAAACTTATTCTGCATGAGCAAAAGCAAATCATTGATGACAAAGGACAAACAGCAGCATTTTTTACGCAGCGCATTCACCGTATCAACAACTATTTCAAAGCACTGATTTCTTCCTTTGAAATTATGATCAACGGTATGGAACGAGAACAGTTCTTAAATTACCGAATGTCTTTATTGCCTGCCAGCGGATTTCAATCGGCACAATACCGAATGATTGAATTGTACGCCACGCCGTTAGAAAATTTGGTGCATCACACCGTACGTGATCAATTTTCGGCAGCAAACAATTTGGACGATCTTTACGAAAACATTTACTGGAAAAAAGGAGCGACCGACAGCAAAACAGGCGAAAAAACACTCACACTCAAACAATTTGAATATCGCTATACACCGCGTTTTATGCGAATTGCGAAAGAAGTACAACACAGTACCATTTACCATCGGTATTTAGCGTTGCCCAACGAGGTAAAGCACAATCCAAATTTAATACAGGCACTCAAGCAGCTAGACCTCAATGCAAATGTCAACTGGCCGTTGATGCATATGGGTTCTGCTTATCGCTATTTACGACGCGAAAAAACCACCATAGATGCTACTGGAGGCACCAATTGGAGAGAATACTTGCCGCCAAGTTTTCAAAAAGTGATCTTTTTTCCCGAAATTTGGAGCGAAAATGAAAAAACTGAATGGGGAAAAGAGTGGGTAGACCATATTTTCAACACAGAAAAGAAACAATGAGAATAGGGAAAAGTATACTGTTACTACTAGTATTTATCGCATGTTACGCGTGTTCGGGCGACAAGAAAGCAGCAAAAGAAACGGTGCAAATTGAAGCGTCAGCACCTGACCCAATGGAGTTTGGTTTTCATCTCAATGACTTTGTTGTGGTTCGCGATACGATAAGAAAAGGTGATAGTTTTGGTGAAATTTTAGACAAACATCACATTGGATATGCTAAAATTTTTCAAATTGCTGAAAAAACAAAAGATACCTTCGACATTCGAAAACTGACGGCTGGAAAACCGTATACATTACTCTGTACAAAAGACGATTCACTACAGCGACCAGAATGTTTCATTTACCAAAAAAATAGCATTGATTATGTAGTCATCAAGTTCAAAGATTCCATCAACGCGTATACAGAAAGCAAGCCTGTCAAACTAGTAGAAAAAGAAGCTTCGGGTGTGATTACAAGTTCCTTATCAGCTTCATTGGACGAAGGCGGACTGAGTCAGCGATTGGCGTATGATATGTCTGATATTTACGCGTGGACGATTGACTTTTTCAGGTTGCAAAAAGGAGATGAATTTAAGTTAATTTATACCGAAAAATATATCAACGATACCACATACGTGGGAGTTGACAAAATACACGCCGCATACTTTAAACACAATGGTGAACCGTTTTATGCTTTCGAATTTGAGACCGATAGCGTAAAACAAATCGTAGATTATTACGATGAAAAAGCAAAAAACTTACGTCGTGCTTTTCTAAAAGCGCCAGTGCGTTACAAACAAGTACGTATTTCTTCACGTTACAACTTACGCAGACGCATTAAGCTGTACGGAAACCGTATCCGACCACACAAAGGAACTGATTTTGCTGCACCAATTGGCACTCCAATTATTTCAACGGCAAATGGTGTTGTGGTAGAATCTGCGCGTAGAGGCGGCAACGGAAATTATGTAAAAGTAAAGCACAACAGTACGTATACAACTCAATATTTACACATGAAAAAGCGTCTGGCAAAAGTGGGCGACTTTGTAAAGCAAGGCGATGTCATTGGCACGGTTGGAATGACTGGAAACACTTCGGGTCCACACGTATGTTATCGCTTTTGGAAAAATGGACGCCAAGTAGATCCGTTCAAGCAAAAATTACCAGATGCTGATCCGATTGATGAGAAGCTTAAAGAAAAATACCTAGAATTTATCAAGCCATTAAAAATTCAAATTGATGGCATTCAAATAGAACTTCCGGTGGCGGAAGCACCAATAACTGCAATAAACTAACAAATCATGTTGACAAACATAAACCCAACAACAACTGAAGTATGGAATGCACTTCAGGAGCATTTTCATGCAACGAAATCGATTGCGTTACAAGACTATTTTACAACAGATTCTGAAAGAGCCGATCGCTTTACGATTCAATGGAATGACTTCTACGTAGATTATTCCAAAAACCGAATTTCTAATGAAACCATGGAGTTGCTTTTGCAACTTGCAGCTGAGGTACATCTTAAAGAAAACATTGAAAAATACTTTACAGGAGATATCATCAACGAAACCGAAGGAAGAGCCGTATTACATACAGCCTTACGCGAAAAAGAAAGCAGTGAAGTCTTGGTAGATGGGCAAAATGTCATTCCTGAAGTATACAAAGTCAAACAACAAATCAAAGAATTCTCAGAAGGGATTATTTCTGGAGATCGAAAAGGACATACAGGAAAAGCATTTACAGACATTGTTAACATAGGAATTGGTGGTTCGGATTTAGGACCAGTCATGGTGACAGAAGCCTTACAGTATTACAAAAACCACTTGAATGTGCATTTTGTGTCAAATGTAGATGGTGATCATGTACAGGAAATCATCAAAAATCTCAATCCTGAAACTACCTTATTTGTAGTGGTGTCCAAATCATTTACAACACAAGAAACATTGACCAATGCTTTAACGATTCGCAAATGGTTTTTGACACAAGCCTCCGAAGCAGCCATTGCCAAGCATTTTGTGGCAGTGTCAACCAATTTGGAAAAAATTGACGCGTTTGGAATTGCACCTGAGAATGTATTTACTATGTGGAATTGGGTTGGTGGACGCTTTTCCTTATGGAGTGCTGTGGGATTAACCATTAGTTTGGCGACTGGATACGATAATTTTGAAAAACTCTTAAGTGGTGCGCATGAAATGGATCAGCATTTCAGAACGGCTTCGTTTGATCAAAACATTCCTGTCGTATTGGCGCTATTAAGTGTATGGTATAATAATTTTCACGGTGCCGAAAGTGAGGCAATCATTCCATATACACAATACTTACATCAATTTGCGGCGTATTTGCAGCAAGGCATTATGGAAAGTAATGGAAAGAGTGTGGATAGAAAAGGAAATCGTGTCAGCTATGAAACGGGTACACTAATTTGGGGAGAACCAGGCACCAATTCGCAACATGCGTTTTTTCAATTAATACATCAAGGAACCAAGCTCATTCCTGCTGATTTCATAGGCTTTGTGAATTCACTACATGGCGATCAGGAACATCACGATAAACTCATGGCAAATTTCTTTGCACAGACAGAAGCCTTACTCAATGGAAAAAACAAAGAAGAAGTCATTGACGAATTGACCCAAAAAGGAACAGACGCTGCACAACTAGAAAAATTACTTCCATACAAAATATTTGAAGGCAACAAACCTACAAACACAATTTTGATAGAAAAACTTACACCAAAGAGCTTGGGATCACTCATTGCACTGTACGAGCACAAAATATTTGTACAAGGTGTTATTTGGAATATTTTTAGTTACGATCAATGGGGCGTTGAACTCGGAAAACAACTCGCCACAAAAATTTTAACAGACATTAAGAGTCCTGAAATTGCCGATCATGATGCATCTACTACGAATCTTTTAAAATACTTCAAAAAAAACCGAAAATAGCTGTTAATAATTCAGTTTAGAACTTAATACACTGCAAAACAATCAAATAGAGAAATAGAGAAAATTTGAATAAAAGATAAAACATAAAAC
>JBCCLS010000410.1:0-3920 GCA_039026835.1 Bacteroidota bacterium
ATTCTATTTTTTGTTGTTTGTATGTAAGCAGTTTTTTATACATTTGCACCTGTTTTGAGGAAAAATTTGAACTGATTGCAACCTCAAATGCTGAATATATTTCAGTATGCTAAAAAATGCTAAAGCAGTAATTTTCTACTTCTTTAGACGACAAAGCAATCACTTTTTATTTTCCGTTTCTATTTTAAATTTTAAAAAGAAGATGTATTATGTCATATTTTTTTACTTCTGAATCAGTTTCAGAGGGACATCCAGACAAAGTAGCAGATCAAATTTCTGATGCTTTAATCGATAATTTTTTAGCGTTTGATCCAGAGTCAAAAGTAGCTTGTGAAACACTGGTAACGACTGGACAAGTGGTTTTGGCTGGAGAAGTAAAATCAAATACGTACTTAGACGTACAAAAGATTGCAAGAGAAGTAGTTAATAAAATTGGCTACACAAAGAGTGAGTATATGTTTGATGGCAATTCTTGTGGAGTTTTATCAGCAATTCACGAACAATCAGAAGACATCAATAGAGGTGTTGATAGAGCTACGAAAGAAGAGCAAGGTGCAGGTGACCAAGGAATGATGTTTGGATATGCTACAAAAGAGACAGAAAACTTGATGCCATTGGCATTGGATTTGTCACATTTATTGTTGATTGAATTGGCTGCATTACGAAGAGAAAATAAAGAAATCACCTATTTACGTCCAGATGCGAAAAGTCAGGTAACAATTGAATATAATGACAACAATGTGCCTTCAAGAGTAGAAGCAATTGTAATTTCAACACAGCATGATGATTTTGACGAAAGTGACGAAGTAATGTTGGCTAAAATTCGTGAAGATATTGTACAGATTCTGATTCCACGTGTAAAAGCAAAATTAAAACCTGAAATTCAAGCGCTATTTGGCGATGATATCAAATATCATATCAATCCAACTGGAAAATTTGTAATTGGTGGACCACACGGAGATACAGGATTGACAGGAAGAAAAATTATTGTTGATACCTATGGTGGAAAAGGCGCACACGGTGGTGGAGCTTTCTCAGGAAAAGACCCAAGTAAGGTAGATAGAAGTGCTGCTTATGCAACACGTCACGTAGCAAAAAACTTAGTTGCTGCTGGCGTTGCTGATGAGATTTTAGTACAAGTTTCGTATGCAATCGGAGTTGTGGAACCGATGGGGATTTTTGTAGATACCTACGGAACTGCCAAAGTTGATTTGTCGGATGGAGAAATTGCTGAAAAAGTAAAAGAAGTATTTGACATGCGCCCTGCTGCGATTGAAAGTCGTTTAAAATTACGCACACCAATGTATAGTGAAACAGCTGCGTACGGACACATGGGACGTACAAACGAAGTAGTCTCTAAGACATTTATGACACCAACTGGTGAAAGTAAAACCTTGGAAGTTGAGTTATTCACTTGGGAAAAATTAGATTACGTAGACAACGTAAAAATAGCTTTCGGATTGTAAAATTCTGAGCTTAGTTATATATTCAAAGCCGCTTTTGTAGGAGTTACAGAAGCGGTTTTTTATGACTATAAGTTCTTTAATTTATAAGAGTTCTCGATAACTCCGCTGCAATCGCAACACATAATTCAACCCTAACAAGCACAATAGTAAAAAGGCAGCAAAAATCGGTGTTTTGTTTATTTGTACAGAGCCAGACAACTCACTTAAGAAAGGCGTTACATATTGATACGCAATCAAACTTAGAATGACCAAACTAGCAATGCTGAAAGCAACTATTTTTCGGAATGAAATGAGTTTGATAGGTTGAGTTTCTTCTAACGTTTCCAACTGTTGCATAAGTGCATCTGTGAAATCATCGGAAGTTGCTACAGTACTTTTTTGCATCAAGTTTTTAAGTTGTTCTTCTTTCATAATAAATTGTCTATTTCGGTTCCTAATAGTTTTCTGAGTTGAAAGCTTAAATTGCTTCTGCCGCGACTTAAGTCTACCTTTATTTTAGAGGTAGAAAAGCCTGTACTTTTGGCAATTTCGCTAATTTTTAATTCACACAAATAGAATAAACGCAAGACGAGTGCTTCTTCTGAACGTAGTTTTTCCAGTGCCAAATTGATGTATTTTTTTTGATCGTTTTCTTTTAATTTGTCGATGGGAATGTCAGCCGTAGTAGCTAATTTCTCTTCGGCTTCTTGCGTAAAATGATGGCGATTTTTTTCTTTTTTGACTGCATTATAACTCGTATTGATCACAATTCGATACAACCAAGTCGTAAACGCCGCGTTAAATTGAAAAGTGTCTATTTTTTTAAATACCTTAATAAATGATTCTTGCAAAACATCTTCTGCCCTGCTCCTATCTTTCAAAATGGAGCACGCCAACGAAAGTGATACATCTTTGTGCCGTTCCACCAAGTGTCGAAACGCAGACATATCACCTTGTTTGATTTTTTCTATGAGCTCAAAATCGGTATGCAAAGCTTACTTTTCCATTCTTTTTCGTAAAAAATGTGCTCCGATCACGCCCAATCCGCCACAAATAAGAATGATTCCCCACACAATGAGCTCCATCGTTCCTTCTGCTATATCCAATTCGGTAAAAAATGAAGAAATAATCATCCCAATTCCTAAGCCAAAAACGATGCAACCCGCATCTACAAATCGTGTGTTGGTATTTGATAACTCTTGCGTTAACCCACGTTCGATCATGGCTTTTTTGATTAAATAATTATAGCGTGCTAGTATAAAAATGATGCCAACGATACCGAGTGCAAAGCTCGTCATGACAATAATATCTCCTGTAGTTTCCATAAAATTTGTGTTAAAATTGTGCTTCTAAAATCTCTTCCAATTGTTGGATAAAAGGTAACATTTTATCTGAATTTGTAAAAACAACCAATCCATATTGCTGTTTTGGGACAAACATGGTATACGCTTGAAAATCGTGATTGTTTCCTGTGTGCAAATGCATCAATCCGTTTGGTGTGGGTTTTTGCGCAAAACCTAATCCCCAACCTGTTTGTCCAGTTTCTTGACGCAATTCGTTGTCTGCTGAAAAATGATTTTGTGTCGCTAACATTTCATCAAAAGTTGCTTTGCTTAGTCCTTCGCGTTTTAACATCGCAATGATAAATTTGGCATATTCATGCGCTTCTGAGTGAATGCTCGAAAAGGCATTGAACGTTTTCCCACTCCACTGTCCGTTATCATTTTTAGTCGGTTTTCCTTTGATGTGACCAAACACTTTATGCGCCTTTAAATGATCATTCCATAAAAAAGAAGTGTGTTTCATGTCTAAAGGTTGCGTGACTTCTTTCTCAAAGATTTCATTGAATTTGGCTTTCCAACCGACATTGTGCAACTTTCCAATAATCGCAGCTAAATATTGATAGCCTTCTCCCGAATAGAGAAATCCTTCGCCTGGCGTAAAAGGCAATTCCACTTGTTGTCCTCTGCTAAAATTTGGAAAACCACTGCTGTGGGACAAAATCATGCGTGCCGTAATGCGTTTGGATTTTTCCTTAGAATCTTCTGCAATTCCAGGATGTTCTAAGTAATTGTATAAAGGTTTATCCAAGTCAATAATACCTTTGTCTACCATTTTTAATACAAAATAGGCAAAAATGGGTTTGGATAAAGAAGCACCTTCAAAAATACTGTTCGTTGTAATTTTTTCGTCAGTTTCTACATTGGAAACACCAAATGTTTGATGATAGGCAACTTCAGCATCGTTAATAATCGCAATAGACAATCCTGGCATTTCCAAACTGTCCATCAATTGTTCAATATGTTGATGTAAAACGGCAACTTCTAACTGCTCACCATTTACTTTTTTTATAAGATTTGTATTGTGCTGTCCGAATGAAATTATGCTTATCAAACACACAAATACTGCAAGTACTCTGTTTTTAAATTGTTTCATTTTTTAAAAGTTTTAATTGTTTTTTGATTTGATTTGTGA
>JBCCLS010000411.1:0-3895 GCA_039026835.1 Bacteroidota bacterium
AGATTCTCAAATGACACAAAAAATAAAAAGCCCTGAAATAACTTCAAGGGCTTTGCATTTTGATAGGTTTGGTTGGTATTATTTTTTATTCACGCCACCAGACACAGATTTATTTTTTGCGACAGATGCTGGGTTTCCGTAATAATCTACATCACCACCGCTTGAACTGCTAGCTACAAGTTTTTCTGTTACATATACAGTTACATCTGCGCCGCTGCTTGCTGAAGCATTGCATTCTTTGACTACAAGGTCTTTAGCATTGATATCACTTCCGCTGTTTGCATTGGCTTCCAGTGAATCTGCATTTCCAGAAATTCTAATATCAGCACCACTAGAGGTTGAGCAAGAAACGCTCTGTGCTTCTACTTCCAGTTTTACATCTGCGCCGCTATTGCTTTTTACTTCTAAATTTTTTGCAGTAATCGTTTCGGTGGTGTACACATCGGCACCGCTTGTACTGATGATTTTGTTAATAGTTGGCAAGCTTACATGTACTTTTTTTGACTTGCAACGTCCAATATTTTTTTCTGTGTGAATTTTTAAAACGCCGTTATTAATATCTGTAGCAATTAAGGAGATTACATTTTCATCTGCTTCTACCTCAATGGAAGCCGTTTCTGATTGTGTAATATATACGTCTAGTCCTTCAGAAGCTTTAATCGTGGTAAAACGCTCTTCGGCGTCTCGTTCTTCGGTGACAACATTTCGATTTCCTTTAATTCCTGAACCAAAATTAAAATTACAGGAAGACATAAGGATACTTAAAATGGCAATGGCGATAATTCGTGCAATTGTGATCATAATAGTTAGTGTTTTTGTTTAATGATTGATGATGTTTGATTTTGATGAATAAATTACTGACAAACAATCCAACTACCAAAAATTTTCGTTGAGTTTCAGTAGTTTCAGTTGGATTGTGAATAGTTCATTTTTTGATTGATGGTTTTCTTTGATTGGTTTTGGGTGTTAGGTGTTAGGTTTTAGGTTGGTTTTAAGTTTTAGGTCTTGAGTCGCTTTTGGTTGTCTGTTGTGAGTTGCTCTTTGAAACTTCTCAATACGCAATACTAACATCTCAATACTAAAAGACTAATACCTAAGACCTAATTAATACTATCCTGTACTACAGTTACAGCTTTTTCTTGATCATTAAGATTACTGTTGTTTTCGGTTTCTTCTGTTTTTTCAGTGCTGGCACTTTCTTTCTTTGTTTTAGATGATGGACAGTCCAAACAAATTAATTCGTCGTCAACTACTTGATGATTGTATCCTTCTGTATCCTTTCCGTTTGGTAAAATGTCTCCAGTATTTCCATAATTTCGGTGGAATGTTTTTGTGTTTTTTTCTGGATAAATAATAGCGCCTTCAGGTAAAAACAATACAATTTCTACACGTTGGTTGTTGTACTTATATTCCTGATTGAAGAAAAAGAATCCGTCTAACTTCAAAGTATTGTCTTCAAAAGTATAGTTATAATTTATGCCTTGTGCACGTTCTTTTGCTTTTTGGAACGAAACACCATTCGCTTTTCTGCTGACACGAATTCGTGCATTTTCCTTTTCTGTGGCACGTACAATTAATTTAACTGAGCGAGAGAAAAGAATAATATCTCCATTTTCATCATATTCAGCAGAATAGTCATGATCGTAGCTACGGAAGCTTCCATTAAAGTCTTCATTTTTCACCATTTTTACCTTAATTGTATCATTTTTCATGATGGGCAACTCTGTTTTTTCAGATACGGTTGCATCAATGTTTTGGTGTAAAGCTGCGCTAGATGCGATGTATGCAATCCCCAAACACGCAGAAATCCAAAGTACAATCAACGTAGTTTTTGCCGGTGTTCCGATAGATTTTGAATTTTTCACCACAATCTTCATCCCTAAAATGAACAATACAATTGCAGGAATTCCAATGGCTAGTAATATTAACAAGCCTAAAATCCAAGGCGACGTTTCATTGATAATACCCAAATCTTTATAATAAAAGAAATCGCGTCCGTCAAAAAATTCAAAATTAAAGAAGCTAAATCCAAGAGCTGACATCAATGCGCCAATTAAAATTGATACCGCAACGATAATAAAAATAACCCCGAAAAACTTTCCAAACACTTTGATGATACTTTCAATAATGTGTCCGATAGAGTCAAAGAAGGAAGACGCACCGCTTTTGGCTTTTTGTCCAACTTGTTCAAAATTTACGTCTTTGATCGTTTCGTGAACATCATCCAATCCTTCTTTAATTTTCTGTTCAATGTTGCTGATGTTCGCGGGCTTTCCCGCCATTGCCAATTTTTCACTAGTCGTAGTTGCTTTTGGAATGATAAACCATAAAATAAAGTACACTAGTATTGGCGATCCAACGCCAGCAAATACAATGATGATGGCTAACAAACGAATCCATAAGTCATCTACACCAAAATACTTTGCCAAACCAGCGCAGACACCAGCGATGACTTTATTGTCATAATCTCTATATAATTTGCGATTCGTTCCAGTTCCTGTAGTTGTTCTCGATTGGTTTGTATAGTTTGCGTTTGGTCCGTCTTCAAAGATTTCGTCATCAACGAGATAATCTTCTGGTTGTCCCATAATATCAATAACTTCCTGTACTTCTTTCATGCCTACTACTTGACGATCTGATTTCATGCGTTCTGAAAACAGTTCGGCAACTCTAGCTTCAATATCCGCCAAAATCTCATCTCTTCCCTGAGAGTCTGTGAAGGAGCGTTTTATAGCGTTTAAATAACGCTGCAAGGTGTTATATGCATCTTCATCAATATGAAAAAACATATTTGCTAAATTTATATTTATAGTCTTATTCATTGTTAGTCTTTTTTTGTCTAGTTACGAGTGATACAGCGTTTTGCAAATTGTCCCATGTGGTATTGAGTTCCTTCAAAAACAAGCGTCCTGTTTCTGTAAGTCCGTAGTATTTTCGCGGTGGTCCGGAAGTAGATTCTTCCCAACGATAACTCAATAAACCTGCATTTTTTAGTCTTGTCAATAGCGGATAAATAGTGCCTTCTACGACAAGCATTTTAGCATCTTTAAGCGTTCCAAGTATTTCGGCTACATACGCATCTTGATCTTTGAGTATGGATAAGATACAATACTCTAGCACGCCTTTACGCATTTGTGCTTTTGTGTTTTCTATCTTCATGTTTTCATGTGTCTTTTAATGTTTCTGTTCGTTTTTTGATTGATGATGGTTTGATGATTGATGATGATGATTGATGATGGTTTTATTTGATGAATCGATAGGTTAGGGGATAACTGTACCGCTCACCTTCATTCGCTTTCATTGCTGCCACAATGGTATACGTAATGTTTATTGCAAAAAATAACAATGCGCCGAGTCCCGTAATAATGCCAACTATTGATATTCCAAAAATGCGAAGTCCCTCATCCACATGAAGTGAAATATCATGAAACCAGAAAATGTTCCAAGTATCGATATGTTGAATCCCAACGGCAAAAAAGAATGGAATGCACAACATCGTAGCTACTATTTTGTAACAAAGCAGACTCAATTGGAAGTTAATCACCTCTTTCCCATGATGATCTATAAAGTCAGCATCTTTTTTGTACATCGACCACAAAAGGATCGGAAGCAAAAAATTTCCTAAGGGAAAAAAGTATTTACTAAACGACGCTACATGTAAAACTGTCGCCACATTTTTGTCGTGATTTGTTAATGTTGATTCCATTGCATATTATTTTCTTATGCAAATATATATCTAAAAACAGGTATTATGCAAAACATAGTACTTAAAATTAACAAAATATTAACATTTGAAATAAGCTAAGAATCTGATTGAAATAATATTATATATTTGATAATCAAGTGTTTATTTGTTTATTGAGTTGATTTTACTCTTCTAGTAGAAAAGTAAAAA
>JBCCLS010000412.1:0-3889 GCA_039026835.1 Bacteroidota bacterium
AACAAGTAACAAATTGACTGAACTTACAGAACTTTCGGAACTTTCTCGTATTTTAGCCAACTAAACGTCAATTTTCCCCATTATTTCGCGAAAAAGGTGCAAAACTTGAGAAAAGATCGCTTTTTAAAGAAAAATCTTTTATAAATCATTCCAAAAACAGCAACTTTTTTCAGTCATTAAAAATTCTATTTCAGAAAAATAGTTCAAAAATCAATCATAGCAAAAAAATCTTTTGTAGAATCCATATTTTTTATTTTACTTTGTATTTCAAAGTACTTTTAAAAATGACATCATCAGACTATCTAAAAGACATTAAAGAAATTAAAGACCTCATGAATAAGTCGTCCCGATTTATTTCATTGAGTGGACTGTCGGGCATTATGGCAGGTGTGTATGCACTGGCTGGTGCTTGGTTTGCCCATAAAGAACTCCTACAAGTGTATGAAATTCAAAATACCGTACCATTGACGGAAGCTTCTATGCTCACCTCGGGCATTGCGTTTAAGTTAATGGCAATTGCAGCAATTGTACTTTTCCTCGCTGTAATTACAGGAATTGTGCTCACCCAACGAAAGGCGCGCAAAAACGGAGAACGCATTTTTGACAAAACTGCTGTGAATTTGCTGATCAATTTTTTAATTCCGCTGGCGGCAGGTGGTGCTTTTACGTTTGTATTATTACAAAACAATATTGCCGGACTTGTAGCGCCCGCGACACTTATATTTTACGGACTTGCATGTGTGAATGCAAGCAAATATACTGTGGGACATGTAAAGTATTTAGGCTACGCCAACATCATTCTTGGATTAATTGCTACGCAATATATCGGATATGGTTTGTATTTTTGGGCGATCGGTTTTGGTATTTTTCATATCATTTACGGCGGATTCATGTATATTCTTTTAGAACGAACAGCCAACTAATTTTGAGCATTATAAATAACATAAATAAAGCGTTTGATCACCGAATTCGACTGGGTATTATGTCAATTTTGGTCGTAAACGAGCATGCCGATTTTAAAACCTTAAAAGAATTGCTTTCGGTGACTGATGGCAACTTGGCAAGTCATACCAAAGCATTGGAAAAAGTAGCGTATATTAAAGTTGAGAAACAGTTTATCGGGCGAAAGCCTAATACGCGCTACAGCGCTACAAAACTTGGGAAAATTGAGTTTAAAAAACATATTGAAGCTTTGGAACAATTGATTCGAAAAAGCGAATACTAATTCATTACCAACATTTATATATAGTAATACAACAAATACTAAATGAATACCTATCATATGATGACAAATACAGAACTTTATACCAAACAAACCGCTAGACTTCATGTCTAGTCATTCAAAATTTTTTTACGTATTAACTTTGAAATTCAAAGTACTTTTTAAACATATATTATGGAAGCACATCAAACAAACAGAAAAAAACTACTCATCTGGTTTAAAACATCAGTAACCGCCAAATTTATCATGACAGGCGTATTGACTTTATTGCTTATGATTCCACTTTCGTTGATTGAGGATTTGATTAAGGAACGTAAAACGTTGCAATCCAATGTCGTCTATGAACTGAATAGCAAATGGGGAAATGATATTCTTCTCTACGGTCCTATTTTAAAAGTTCCGTACAAAATACACACTGAAAATATGCGCCTGAATGCTGAGACACGGAAATATGAGAAACAGATAAAAACCACTGAAAAGTACGCTTATTTTTTCCCTAAAACGTTGCATATTGATACAGACGCACAAACTGTAGCCAAGAAGCGAAACAATTTTGACACTTCAGTGTTTACCACAGATATTACTTCTTCCGGAAGCTTTGCAATTCCTGATTTTGCAATAAATGGTGTTAAAAAAGAAGACATCATTTGGGATAAAGCCACCTTGCTTATCAAAACAACCAATTTAAAAGGATTGAAGAGCGAAGTACAACTAAAATTGCATGGAAATACTTATAATTTTGAAGCTTTATCTTCAAATGAAGGATCGCGAGTAGAAACGCTTGAAAGTACTGCATTGGCATTAGCGGATGTACCATCAGAAGCAGAACGTAATTTTTCATTCACGTTGACATACAATGGTAGTAGAAGCATTCGTTTTGTGCCTATTGGGAAAGTTACCACTGCAAAAATGATCTCTGATTGGAAACATCCAAAGCATACAGGAAGTTTTATCACGCAAAGCAAAACCACGCTTGCCAACGGCGGATTTGAAGCCAATTGGAAGCTCTTACATACGAATCGTTCATTTTCACAACAGTATTTTAAAATGTTACCAAACTTGGAACAGTACGACTTTGGAACAGACTTTATCATTCCCGTAGATGAATATCAGCAAAGTAACCGTGCAGTCAAATATGGTTTTTTGGTTATCGGATTAACCTTTCTTGTGTTTTTCTTAATTCAAACATTTAGCAAGATCGCTATTCATTCGTTTCAGTATTTGATGATTGGAATAGCGTTGGTATTGTTTTACACACTGCTGATTTCAATTTCGGAACATAGTACCTTTTTAAATGCATACCTCATCGCAGGAATTGCAGTCATTAGCATGATTACGTTGTATTCAAAATCGATTCTTAAAAACTGGAAATTCCCAGTACTTATTTGCATTTCGCTAACATCATTGTACAGTTTTATTTATGTCATTATTCAATTGGAAAGTTTTGCACTACTAGCAGGAAGTATTGGCTTGTTTATCATCCTAGGAATTGTCATGTACGTATCACGAAAAATTGATTGGAATTTTGAATCAGATTCAACTGTTGCGGTTAGTTAATTGACCACACTATTGATTTGATATATATACTTATAAACTCATAAAAACACTAGTTAGTTTGGTGAGAAAGCGATTCCTGGCTTTTTTAAAGGAGGAGTGAAAGTCAGGTTTCGTTTTCATACACAAGTAATTTTTTAAAAATAATGAACATTTCTTTTGTATATAATTTCATAAAAGTTGCCAAAATCACAGCTATACTGAGCATTATAGCTGGCATTTTTATCCTAATTGCCCATTTCTGTATGCCTAAATTGATCGATATTGTTACCATCGGAATGTACTACGGATTAATTGTAGTAGTGGTGAATAGTTTGTTGTTTTTTGCGCTTTACATAGTACTTTTTTACAGCAAAGTACGCTCAAAAAACATTTTCAAATCGTTACTTATATTACTCATCAATGTACCTCTGCGCTTAAGCTGTATTGGCGTCATCATCAGTTATCATATTCCTTAATTATTTTATTTACAATGCAGTTATCTACGTTACAATTACATCGTTTCCTTTGTCTACTTAGTCTATTTTCAATGGCGTTATTACTCATGCGAATTGCTATTAGTGGCAGTCTTATCTATGTGTTTTTGGTATGGAATTTATTTTTGGCAGTTGTTCCTTACGGGATGTCTTCTTGGTTACAACAAACACATTGGATACGCACACAAAGATTTCCGCTTGCTATCTTTTTGGGAATTTGGTTGTTGTTTTTACCAAACGCACCGTATCTCATTACAGATATTATGCATTTATACAGTTCAGATGCGCCTATACTTTGGCTAGATCCGTTACTGCTATTTGTTTTTGGGTTGAATGGGTTACTTTTTGGAATTTTTTCTATGTTGCATATTTTTCAAATACTAAGTGAAATATGGAGTGAAACGACTGCGAAACGCATGCTGTTTTGTATTGTTTTTTTATGTGGATTTGGAATTTACTTGGGAAGATTTCAACGTTGGAATTCTTGGGAAATTTTCAGTAATCCACTACTATTATTGTATGACAGCGTTCGAAGCTTACTTCATCCCAAATATTATATAAAAACTTGGGGAATTACACTAGGATTTGGCGGTTTCCTTTGGGTAATACTGCTTGGATTACAACCAATACTGTCCAT
>JBCCLS010000413.1:0-3875 GCA_039026835.1 Bacteroidota bacterium
ATCGATAAAAGAACGAACGATATTTTTTGAAAAAAGATATGCAGTATAGAGTAACGAAAGGATTCCTAAAAAAGGAAAGATTAGTTGCCAGTTGTGTTGAATTTCCCAACGTTCTTTAAATGATGTCATGTGTATATTTTTGCGCTTGCAAATATACGAACTTATACCTTATAAACGAGCAGGAAAAGCAGCTAACTGTTGTCTGTATTTTTGTTGAAAAAATATAAAATAATAATACAGCTGATAATTAACTTCATATCCATAATCAACGTTATTTCTGTAGTTGATTTGTTGTTGATACAAGTTAGGATTGTAGCGTGCTGGTTCAATGCAACGGAGATTCCATTCCGTCACATAAATTCGATTGCGCCCTTCTAAAAACTCTTGTGAATAATAATCTCTTGGTCGCGCATAGCCTACGAGCCAAGCGGTGAAGCCAGGTTCAAAGATGATGATTTCGTGTTCTACATCATCACTTCCCATGGCGAGTCGGATGGTATCAGACACTTTTTGGGTATCGTCTTTTTTTCGGGTGATTGTTTTTTCTTGGTTTGCACAGGAACAGACGACATACGCCGTACACACCAAAAGGAAAAGTACTTTTCTCATAAAAATATCATTTTACATAAAGATACTACTTTTTGTGTAGCTGCTAAAGCAGAAGGAGCAAACCATAGGTTTGAATGCGTAAAGGTAACTTTTGAGTGATTTTATTTTCTAGCGAATTGCCTATTTCTTAATTAATCATCATTTTTTTAGCTCTTTTAGTATGGCAAAATCAATTAGAATATACACAAGAAAAAATAGGAGAATTACGTAACTAGAGAAACCTTTTTTTTGTTTGAAGCTAACGGAAGTTGCATCGCCAATGTGTGTCCATGCAGACCAATAAAAGGGCAGGCGAGAAGCCGGACTGCTGATTTCATCGTTTTCTGCATAGGAAATTTGTGCTTTTTGCAACGCCACATGCTTGGGAAATCCATCTTGTAAATAGGTGTAGTATAATTTCATGATTTTTGCCGATGCAGCATCAGGAATACTCCACAAAGTAGCGGTTACACTTGGAATATTAGCAAAATTGAAAGCTCGTGCCAAACTTTGCAAACCTTCACCTTTGTGATATTTTCCAAATCCGGTATTGCAGGCACTGAGTGTAATCATGTCTGCCGCAAATGTATGATTGTAAATTTCATCCAAACGCAACAAATTGCTCAAGTTGTCATTGGATTTGGTGAAAATTAGCGAAGAAGTATCTGGGTTTTCAATATTTACAAGCGCATGTGTTGCCAAATGTATACTTTTTGAACGCATTGCCTGTGTTATAAAATTTGTTTTGGTCGCTTCTTCTTGAATCCACGATGTTCCTTGCATTAGTTCGGCGAGTTGTTGGGCTTCATCAGCTGAAAAGGTGAGTGTTGATAGTGAATTTCGCAATGCAGCCGTCGCTTTTTTTGCTGTCGGATGCAATGATTCCATATAATTGAGTGTCGTTTCATTCATGGCAACACCAAAAGCGGAAAAGTGTTTGTTTTGTGAAGTTCTCAATTGTGTATTTCCGACCATCTTACAGAAATAATGATATCCGATCGCATATTTTTTAACAACTGCATTGGCAATAGAAGTCCACGATTTGCTAGGTTTCATAAGCAATGCTTGAAACGAAATGGTATGTAAAATACCATCAGGAATGATTGTCAATTCGGTGATATTTTTGTTTTCAATTCGTTGCAATGGTGTTTTTAAAAGTAGGTTATAGAGTGTGCTAGCGGTTTGTAAATAGTGTGCTTCAGCCGTTATAGGATTGTTATGGATAAAGTCAATATCACTCAGCGCATTTCTGTATTGTTGGATTGTTGTTTCAAAATCATCAGGCACTGCTATTTGATCTATGTGGAAATGTTCTTTTGTGATCGAAAACGTGTACAGTGTTTCTTCTCCCAAAAAATACTTGATAAGCTGTGTGTTTTCATTGAGACGCGCTTGCAACGCTTTGACCGAAATACCTTGGAGATCGTTCCGTAGTTTGTCAAATTTTGGATAGTTTTTGGCAATGGATTTTTTTAGATTTTCAAAGTTTTCTTTGGTTTCAATACGCTTTTCAAGCGATTGCACATAGTTGATAGAATCTTTTACTTTCCGATTGAAAATAGCCAATTCCTTTTCATATTGTTTGAATTTAGCAATCGTTTCTTTGGGAATGTTGGCAGCTTGTAGAGCTTTTTGTTCGTTTATAAATTTTCTCAACACAAATGCATTGGCGCGTTGTGCTATTTGAAAAGCTTCTTCTTGGTACACTACTTCTTTTGTAAGTGCATGCAATTCTAATTTCGCATATATCAAATCTTCATAAAAGGCATTACTGTACGAGCCTAATAGCAATTTGGAATCATTTTCAGAAAAATGCAAACGCACCAATTCGCTGCTATTTACGGCTAGTTGATAGTGTTCAGCAGTCAAATGCAACCATTTTGTATCTGTGGTTGATTGATATTTTGCGCGGAAACAATCACCTTTATTTTTAAAAATCTCCATGAGCCAAATGTCAGGCGTCCATAGTGTTTCTGGAGGATTTTTACTTGGATCCGTTTCCTTAAAACTAGGAATAAAACTGTGCAACGCTTTTTGGTAATTTTCCAATGCAGTAGTGTATGCTTGTAATCTGGCATGCGCATCGCCTATCAGAATATACAATCGCCCGTTCTCAATATCATCTCCCCAAGAATCAATAAATTGCAAACAAGTTGTAAACTGTTGCAACGCTTTTTCGGGTTGCTGTTGATCTAAATAAATTTGACCCAACAATTTTGTAGCGCCAAATACATTGTCTTCACATATATATGTGCCTGTTTTACATGTTGTAGCCAAGCGTAGTGCTTTTTTAGTGAGTGTCGCGGCTGCTTCATAGTTTCCTAGTTGGAATAAAATATCAGCCTCAAATAACTCAAATGTACCATCTTGATCGTCTTGTAGTTGTTGTGCAGCGCTGAATGTTTGTTGTGCTTTTTTAAACTCTCTTGCATAAAAATAGGCTTCACCAAGTGATTTTGTATTTTTCCAGATAGTGAGGGCATCTTTATTTTCTTTTGCATACGAAATTGCAATTTTTGCATATTCTTGTGCCTTTTTGTAGTCTCCTTGTTGTGTGTAAATTTGACTAATATTCCCCAAAGTGCGATCAATCCACGAAAAATCGTTTGCTTTTTTAAAATAGGTCAGACTTTTTTCATAATAAGACAAGGCATTCCAAATATCGCCAATGGCATTTGTACAAAAACCCAAAAAATAATGCATTCGTCCCTGAAAAACATATTCATTTTCAGGAAGTTGCGAAAGTCCTTGTTGTATCAGTTCAATAGTATAATCGTAGTCTTTTGTATAATGTCCGTTGTAAAGAATGGTATTGTAGGAATAACACCATGATTCCCATTTTTTGGTGTTTCTAAAAATTTCAGCCGCTTCGATCGCTAAATTGTTAGACGCTGTATAATTTCCTGCTTGTAAATAGGTATCTGCTTTTTCCAGTAGTTTTTCTGCTAAAATAGTGTCGTTTTTAACAGTTTGTGCACGCAGTTGTATAAATGAAAAAATAATCATACAAAGCATGATTATTTTTTCTCTGTTAAAAATTTTTAGGTAATAATTCAATTCTTTATGATCTTTTTCGTGTATGTTTTTTCGCTAGTGTTTAAAGTTAAAAAATACATTCCGCTTGCCATATCTTTTAGGCTAATAGTTTTGGTTAAACTTTCTCCTTTTTGGGGTGAAACCATCACCGATTTAAGAATTCTTCCTGAAAAATCACGTATACAAATCGTAGCATTCGCTATTTCAGTAGTATCCATACGTATGTGTAACACATCGTTTGCTGGATTTGG
>JBCCLS010000414.1:0-3871 GCA_039026835.1 Bacteroidota bacterium
GTTAACTAAGAAATAATATAATCGATTTTCACTGTAAAATAGTGATCATACACCGTATATAAATAAAAAAGCCCAACGCAGACCAGATCACTGACGTTGGGCTTTTTTTAAGATTTTTAATTTTTAGTTGAAGATATTAAAAACTTTAAATTACTGAATCATAACAGTAAATGTTGTTTCAATATCAGTTTCACCACCAGCATCCACTAAACCTGTATTTGGTTTTGTTGGCTCGTGACGTAATGTAAATGTAATTGATCCTGTGCTCGCAGCTCCTGTCGTTGCATCAAACGTAGTTCCTAATGGATTGTTGTTTCCATCAAAATTTGTATATGTTGTTGCAATGTCTAATCCGCCACCAACAGTAAAGAAAAATTGATGTTCATCATCTTCATCTTCTACTTCTGTAGTAATATTTTCTGCAGGAGTTTCTGTTTCGTTTAACAATACAATAGTTCCATTGTAAGTTGTATTTGCCGCAAATGGTCCAGAAACAGTCACCACAGGTGCATCAGGTCCATCACCGTCCAAATCTCTTGTCTGTAACGTAACGGTTGTTCCACCTCCAGCAGGAATCATTGTAATTGTCATTGTTGTAATTACTTCTTCCTCATTTACAGGAGTAGGCGCGTCATCGTCATTAGAACATCCTGTGAACAATGTTCCTGTAATAGCAATTGCGGTTAAAATTGAAATTCTAAATTTTTTCATGTTCGATTTTTTTAATACGTAATTTTTAGATTTAATGAAAAATTTCTACCCAAATCATCTGCATAATAGCGCAAACGGTTCAAGTAATTTCGATAATTTGTATCGAAAATATTAGTCACTGACAAACCCACATTGAGCATCAAACTATTACTCAAAGAGAAGTCAGCATTGGTAAATAAATGTAATAAGTGATACGCGTCTGGTGGCGTACTTACATCTACTAATTCTTGTGTCTGTGTTTCTGGAATAAAGGCCTCAAAGTTGTTGTCAGGGAATTCATTTTGTCGAAATGTGTATTCACTTTGCAACTCAACTCGTAAGTTCTTTAGTTCTTTATTTTGATATACCAATCCGTTCATTGTATTTACGGATGGCATATCAATCAATGGTAAATCGAGTGTATCATCATATCCTTTTACCAATGAAAATTGGTGATAGAAATTCCAATTGTTGTCAAAAGTAAGCGATGCATCAATGTCTACACCTAGTAAGGTGGCATCGGTTTGACGGTATTCCCAAACTTGAAAATTTCCACGAATGGTTTGTCGGATTTCTGTAGGTTCTATAATGACAAAATTATTGATACGGTTGATGTATGGATTTATGGAAAATCCAAATACATCTCCTTGTTTTTGTAAGGTAATCGACATTTTGTGTGCAATTTCCGAATCAAAACGCAAGTCTCCTAATTCGATTCTTGCAGCGGAGTGATGCAGACCTTCACTAAATAATTCAGATGGATTCGGAGCGCGAGATGCCAACGAATAATTAGCGAATAGTTTATAAGAGTCATTGAATGTATAGCGTGTTCCTAGCGTAGCTGAAACGTTTGAAAAGTCTAATTTCGGATTCGTCAATAGTTGATTAGCTAATTCCTCTACTACAATATCTGCAAACAGTTCATCGTAGTTTCGGTCTTCCCAGAAAGAACTTCTATAAAACTTTTGGGCATCTATATTAAAATAATCATATCGAGCGCCAACTTCGACCAAAAAGTTGTCCGTTATTGTAACATCGGCAATACCGTAAATTCCAAAGTTGAAGCGTTCGTAATCTGGAATTAATCTTCGTATTCCTGTACTTGGATCTGCCACATTTTCTTGATATTGTGCCATGATTCCTGTTTTCAGGTTAAAGAGGTCGGTATTGTCTGTATCTAAATCCAAACGTATCGTTTGTGAGCTTAACACTAAATCCAAAGCTGCTCTGTCGTTATCATCACTATTTCTGCGAACATCGAATTCGAGACGTTCGTTTTGTTGAAAGTCGTATTGGAGCGTTATCTTTCCTAGATTATTAAAGTTTTTAAAAGCACGTACTTTAAACAAATGATGTGTTACATCTTGTTTTGGAGCGTTAATATCATACGTGAAATCTCTAATAATGAGTGGGATACCACTATTAATGGAACGAACTTGATCGCTTGCACCACCAATATGGGCTGCACGCAAAATGCCGATTTCATTTTTAAAGAAAGAATAATAGGCTTCTACACCGTAGTTAAAACGATTGAATCCAACACGTGCAGAAATACTACGTTCAAAGTTGCCTGTATTACTCAACACATAATCTGGCGATTCGTAATCTCCAAATCTTTTAAGGCTTCCTTGAATTGATCCAGACCATCCGTTAAGATAGCTCTGGGTAAGCGTAGACGTAATACTTCCTCCACGACCGTTAGATGCAGCCGTTACATGCGTTTTACCATACAAGGTATCTTTTACAGGAATCCTGGAAGCTTCAGTAACGATCAATCCGCCCACAGCATCACCACTATATTTGAGTGCGCCTGCACCTTTGATAAGGGTAATGTTTCCTATGGTATTGATATCGATACTTGGAGCGTGTTCAGCTCCCCATTCTTGGTCTTCCATTCGTACACCGTTATTCATTACTACTACACGACTACTGTGCAATCCATTAATAATAGGCTTTACAACAGTATTTCCGGTATTTAGAGATGACACGCCACTCAAAGTGTTTAACACGTCGCCTAGTGAAGCGTTACTGTAGCGATCTAATTGTTCTGACGTTACTTTTTGCTCAAAATTGGTTTTTGTTTTGGTACCAAAAATAGAAGCCCGTAACGTAATTGCATTCAATTCTTCTAAGTGATGTTCCAGTCGAAACGTTTGTTGTATATCACTTGAAATTTTCACCTTAAAAGCTTGAGTTGCACAATTAGGATGTGATACTTGTATCGTATATGTGCCTTCGCAAAGATTTGAAAATGAATAATTTCCGTTTAAATCAGATTGCGAAATTTTCTCTAATCCTGCAATGATTAATGTAGCTCCAGGAAGTACAGAATCATCGTGTAAATCTATAACCTTGCCAGTGAGTGTAAAGTTGCATTCTTGACTATGTACAACAGTCACACTACACAGCAGTAACATATAAAAATATGTTCGCATGTAAATTCTTTAATTAAAAATAATTGTCTTTTTGCTTATAATTAAGCCAATACCGGCGGAGCGCGAAGCTGGGTATTTATTAATAATGAGTAGTAACACAAAGAAGCTATCGCACCTTGTGATATTTGAGAAATAATTGGAGATATTATCGTTTCCGGATAATTTTCAAATTCAAAAGTGAAACTTGAAAATTGATAGTCACACATGTCACAATGCATACTGTATTCATGCAAGTGATCGTGATGTTCATGGCAAATAGTAAAGCTATGATCTTCTTCCAATACATGTGAAAACTGAACATACGAAGGCAATGTCCATGCTACAAAAAGTAGCGATGCAATGATAATTTTTTGTATGTTGAATTCAGTTTTCATTAAAAAAGTAACTATGTTATTCATAGCGATATTTAGCAAATGTACTAAAAGCATTAGTCTAAAAAAAATTAAGTAGTCACCGAATTACTTGATATTAGTACAATAATTGATAAATTAGTATAAAAAAGATAATATAAATCAGTGTATTTTAGCTTATGTAAAGATACTTTTTCTATGTTTAATTTTTAGTGTGAATATGTCTCCATTTATCATATTAGATGTAAACTTTAGTTCACCAAACGCCATAGTATGGATTTTTGTAATTTCATGTATTTTGTTTGTAGCTGCTATTTGCAAAGCAATATTTGAGAAGAATGAATATTGAAAGTAAACAAGTAATCAACGAATACTTTTTTGTATTTTTATAAAAAA
>JBCCLS010000415.1:0-3870 GCA_039026835.1 Bacteroidota bacterium
ACGGCTTGTATGAGTATATTGATCATGATGGAAACGTGGTTTTTAAGAAGTATGAAGAAGCTTCAAAAAAAGAAGAATAGGAAATTTTGAGTATTCAAAATCAAAACATCAATTTACACCAGTTCATAATTAACAAAAATCAACTACTTCTAGGTAAGTTTACAAGGTATTCAGAAGGAAACAAATAAAAATATTTAGATACAATTGTCGGAACATTTAAATCTCGATTATCAAGTAAAATTTTATATATTTACTAAAATATCAAATTATGCAATTTCTTTATTTCGATGCAGGCTTAGGCGCCATGATTGCACAAGCATTAGTAGCGGTAGTCGCGGGCGTGGCATTATTTTATAAAAGTATCAAATACAAAATAAAAACTATTTTCGGATTGCATAAAGAGACTGCCGATTCAGACATGTATGATAGTATTGATATTGACGATTCTACCATAGAAAATGCGTCAAACGATGAAAAGTAATTCGCGACATTCCTCTTCGTATCGCGATCCAAGCGGATATATTTATGTAGAAGAAAACCTCATAAAGCGAATTATATTTCCAAGCTATTTTGAACAATACGAAGCCTTGAAAACTTCAGGCTTTTTTGATAGAGCGTTTCAGCATGAATTGTTGATTCCACATGACGAATTAGAGACTGCTGAGACACATATTTCCATTCAACCTGTACAAATTCCGTTTATTACCTATCCATACGAATGGAGTTTTCAGCAATACAAAGAAGCGGCATTGCACACGTTGAAACTTCAAAAGTACGCACTACAACACGGCTTTACGCTCAAAGATGCTACTGCGTATAATGTAACTTTTTACAGTGGAAAGGCAATTTTTTTAGATACGCTTTCGCTAGATTTTTATCAGGAAAACACGCCGTGGCGCGCTTACAAGCAATTCATTATGCACTTTTTAGGTCCGTTAATCATTGCCCGATATCACGGAGCAGAGTTCCTAAAAACAATGGCAAACTTCATTGACGGAATACCGCTAAAAATGATTGCATCTTTGTTGCGAACCTCCACAAAGCTAAATCCGTTTTTATACACCAACATTCACCTGTTGGCAAAATTTGAGAGCAAACATCAAGAAGACGCTGTTTTGGAAACAAAAAAAGCAACCTTATCCAAAAAAGGACTGCTAAACATTATTGATAGTTTGTACAATTACATCAAAAAGTTACAACTCAAAGAACAATCAGAATGGGGAAATTACTACCAAAAAACAAACTATTCAGATGCTGCGTTTCAACAAAAATCAACCATCATTAACAATTGGGTAGAAGAGTTGCGCACACGAACCTTGATTGATGTTGGCGTAAATGATGGCACTTTTGTGCGACAAATTAAAAGCAAAATCGACTATGCGTTGGTAGGTGATATTGATAACAATGCTGTAGATCACAATCAGTATTTGATCAAAAAAAATAAAGAGCAACACATTCTACCTTTTGTGATTGATTTACTCAATCCGTCTGCGGCGATTGGATTTCAGAATGCAGAACGTTTTTCATTCATTCATCGCATTAAAGAATTTCAACCAGATGCTACGTTGGCATTGGCGTTGATTCACCACATATCACTCACCGGAAATGTGCCTTTTGAAAATTCAGCTGCATTTTTTGCTTCGTTCTCCGAAAACCTCATCATTGAATTTCCAAAACGAACCGATTCGTACGTTCAACGCTTGCTCAACGCAAAAGCAGAGTTCAAAGATCAATTTGATCATTACAATGTGGACTATTTTGAAGAAGTATACTCGCAATATTTCCGATTGATTGTAAGACGAGAAATTGAAGACTCTCAGCGTGTCTTATTCCTATTCCAAAACAAAAATCGTGAGTAAATTCAAAAAAAAGTTAGAAAGCTTTGTTGCTAGTGACAAAGACTATCCAATCATTTTTGCCATTGCAGCAGGTTTGTATTCGTTTATATATGTATTTGCCTCTAACTTTGTGTTGGTCAACTCGTGGTTTCAATTTTTTATAATTTTAGCAGCATATATTCTCATTCCAATTGTAGTATTCAAGGTTTCATGGGAATTGGTACAACGCATCAAATTTCTAAACAAATTGCAGCAAGTTGCGCTGCCTGTTTTAAATGCGGTATTTTTTGGATTTTATTTTGCGGGAAGAGTCTATAGTTTTCAGCAACGAAAAATTTTGTTGGCCGTCGTAATTGTATGTGCGCTTCTTGCGATTGTACTCAGAAAGCAATACAAAAAAATAATTGTCATTCAGTTTATCATGGCGTTTGTGGCGTTTATTACCTTAGTGCCAACACTATACAGCGCACTATTTGATGATGATTCGTGGCGAAGCTATCCAGAAGAAGTGACGCAAACGAAGTTTACACAATTCCCAAACATATATGTTATTCAACCAGATGGCTATGCAAATTTTAGAGAATTGGCAAAAGATCCGTATAACTTTGACAATACCGAATTTGAATCCTATCTAAAAAATAGCGGTTTCAAACTGTATACGGATTTCAGAAGCAATTATACGTCTACCATATTGTCAAACAGTTCTATGTTTGCCATGAAACATCACTACAAAGGCAGACAATTATTTGGCGCGCGAGAAGTCATCATGGGTGACAATCCTGTGATTAAAACCTTAAAAAATAATCAATACGAGACGTTTCTCTTCATGGAAAATCCATACTTATTATTGAATCGTCCAGCAATTCAATACGATTATTGCAATTACAGTATGGACGAAGTGCCTTGGTTCGGATTGGGCGCTTTTGCCAAACGAAAAGAGTTGATTCAACCGTTGGCGGAAACCATTCAAAAACAAAAAGGAAAGCGTAGTTTTTATCTCGTAGAAAAAATTCTTCCGGGACATATCACAACTTTTAAAAAAGCTTCACAAGGAAAAGAAACAGAACGCGAGAACTATCTCACGCAAGTGAAAAAAGCCAACGAATGGCTCAAAGAAATCACCGCAACCATCATAAAAAATGATCCTAACAGTTTGATCATCATTGCTGCCGATCACGGTGGTTACGTAGGATTTGAGTATACCAGAGAACTGTTCCAAAAACAAACTGATCCCAAACTCGTGTATTCAGCCTTTTCTGCCGCATTAGCAATCAAATTTCCTAAAGGACAAGCAATAGCAAATTACGATGTGCAACTCAAATCGCCTGTCAATCTTTTCCGAACTTTATTTGCGTATTTAGGCGAAAATGAAGCATTGTTAGAGCACATGCAAGAAGATACAAGCTATTCTAGAATCGGCAATGATTTCTTTGGCAGTACTTTCAAATACATAGACGCGGATGGGAATGTGGTGTTTGAGGAGGTTGAATGACAATTATAAGTTACTCAATTTCATCCTTTACAGCTTGTGGGTTTCTATAAAGATCAAAAATCTTTAAAATATAAATAGAAGTATTGTTTTTGGGAACATATACAATCTTAAAATGTCTAACAATCATTCGCCTGTAAGGTTCACCTAAAAATTCATCTACTTGGTATTGTTTTATAAATTTAATCTGCTTACTTGCTTGAATAATATCACTTTTTACATTGTTAGAATTCGTCTGTGACTTTGTTTTGTGAAGTATTCTCTCGTAAATGAACCTTAAATCAGCTTTTGCATGATCAGACCAAATTACAGTAATTTTAGTATCAGTCATTTACCAATTTTCTGCTTCTTGCTCTAAATCTTCAACCGAAGTATAATTTCCTGCCTTTGCAGATGCTTCAGCCTCTTTAACTTCGTTGACATACATAGATTTGGTGAGTGCTTCTCCTTGAACTGTATATGCTACAATCGTATCAGAAGAAATATACGATTTTTGTTGTTCAGCAAATTCAAAAACAGTTCTCAGATAATTGATATTATCAG
>JBCCLS010000416.1:0-3856 GCA_039026835.1 Bacteroidota bacterium
GTTTTTTGATTGATGGACAGTAAGTTACAAAGTATTGTGATTTGTTACAGAATTTTTTTTGAAAAAGCACAAATTTCAAAATCATGCATACAAATTGACGACTGTGTGCAAGTTTGAAAATGTGTTAAAAAAAATCCCGCCATGCAGCGGGATTCTTCAACTATAAGATTGTTGTTGCTAAAGAGCGTTATCCATAATGTCTTGCACAACTTCTGGATTCAACAATGTACTGGTGTCTCCTAAATTGCTCGTATCTTTACTTGCAATTTTTCTCAAAATACGACGCATGATTTTCCCTGATCGTGTCTTCGGCAATCCGTCGGTAAATTGTATTTTATTAAGTTTCGCAATTGGACCAATTTGCTCGGTAATAATCTGATTGATTTCTTTGCGAAGATTGTCATGATTTCGTCCTTCTCCTGTTTCTTTCAAGGTTACATATCCGTACAAGGCATTTCCTTTGATATCGTGTGGATATCCTACAATCGCCGATTCTGCCACCGCTGGGTGTTCGTTGATCGCATCTTCAATAGGTGCCGTTCCTAAGTTATGACCGGACACAATGATGACATCATCTACACGACCTGTGATTCGGTAATACCCAACTTCATCGCGCAATGCGCCATCTCCTGTAAAGTATTTGTTTTCATACGCTGAAAAATACGTGTCTTTGTATCGTTGGTGATTTCCCCAAATAGTACGTGCCATACTTGGCCATGGAAACTTGATGCAGAGTCGTCCGTCCACTTGATTTCCTTTGATTTCATGTCCATTTTCGTCCATCAACGCAGGTTGAATTCCAATAAAAGGTAAAGTTGCATACGTTGGTTTGGTAGGTGTTGCGTACGGAATTGGCGTAATCATGATTCCTCCTGTTTCTGTTTGCCACCAAGTATCTACAATTGGTGCTTTGCGTTTTCCGACATTATCATCGTACCAGTGCCATGCTTCTTCATTGATCGGTTCACCTACAGTTCCTAATACTTTTAACGATGACAAATCATGTTTTTCTAAATGATCAACGCCTTCTTTTGCCAACGCACGAATAGCAGTTGGCGCTGTGTAGAATTGATTGACTTTGTGTTTTTCAACAATTTCCCAAAAACGTCCAAAATCTGGATAACTTGGCACGCCTTCAAACATGATAGACGTAGCACCATTACACAACGGTCCGTACACAATGTAACTGTGTCCTGTAATCCAGCCAATATCTGCCGTACACCAATACACATCTTTTTCATGATATTGAAATACATTTTTAAACGTGTACGCACTATACACCATATATCCTGCGGTTGTGTGTACCATTCCTTTCGGTTGTCCTGTAGATCCAGAAGTATATAGAATAAATAAAGGATCTTCTGAGTTCATTACTTCTGGTTCGCAGTTAGTATCTGCTGCGTCAAGTAAAGGTTGCAACCAATGATCGCGTCCTTCTTCTATATGAATTTCCGTATTGATTCTTTTGGCAACTAAAACCGTTTCTACACAGTCACAATCTTTCAAGGCTTCGTCAACGATACCTTTTAAATCAATGGTTTTAGCTCCACGATACGAACCATCGCTCGTAATGACCATTTTACAGGTAGCATCGTTGATTCTGGTAGCCAATGCTGTGGAAGAGAATCCTGCAAATACTACAGAATGAATCGCGCCGATACGCGCACATGCCAAGACAGAAACTGCCAATTCTGGAATCATCGGTAAATAAATACAAACACGATCGCCTTTTTGGATGCCTTTCGCTTTCAAAACATTGGCAAAGCGACATACTTTTTCGTGCAATTCACGGTATGAAATATGTTGCGCATCTTCTTCTGGATTGTTAGGTTCAAAAATAATAGCAGTTTTATCGCCTCGAATGTGTAAATGACGATCAATACAGTTTTCGGTGATGTTCAATTGCGCACCTTCAAACCATTTTACTTCTGGTTTGGTAAAATCCCAACTCAGTACATTGTCCCACTTTTTACGCCACATAAAATGTTCTTCGGCGATTTCTTCCCAGGAAACTTCTGGATTTCGGACAGATTTTCGATAGACTTGGTAGTATTCTTCTAGGTGTTTTATATGATAATTACTCATGGTTGTTAATTTTTATTTGTAAATGCCAATGTGATTCGTTTTATAAATAGCTTGTATTTCAGGTATGATAGTCGCGTCATCAATAGTTGACGGTATTTTGTATTCGTTTGTGTCTGCTATATTTCGCAGTAATTTACGTAGAATTTTTCCACTTCGTGTTTTTGGCAATCGATGTACCACTAATACATCTTTGAACGAAGCAACTGCTCCAATTTCATGACGTACTTCTTGCACAATTTCCTTTTGAATATCTGTAGGTGTTGCATGTTGTCCAGACTTTAACACGACCAATCCTAACGGTTTTTGCCCTTTAATTTCGCAGTGTACACCAAACACAGCACATTCTGCCACAGATTGATGCGAAGCGACCACTTCTTCCATTTCTGCGGTAGACAATCGGTGACCAGCCACATTGATAATATCATCAACACGCCCCGTAATAAAGACATATCCATCTTCGTCTTTGTATCCACCGTCTCCTGAAAAATAATAGCCTGGAAAGCGTTCCAAATATCCTTTTTGAAAACGTTCAGGATTTCCCCAAAGATTTTGCAAAGTTCCTGGTGGCAATGGCAATTTCGCCACCACATATCCTTCTGCATTTGCTGCTACATTTTCTCCTGATTCATCTACAATTTGAATGTCATATCCACATACAGGAAAACTAGCAGAACCTGCTTTTATTTCTTGTAATGCTACACCTGTCATATTGGCTAACATGGGCCAGCCACTTTCGGTTTGCCACCAATGATCAATGACAGGAACTTTTAATTTGTCTTTTGTCCAATTGAGCGTAGCTACATCACAACGTTCGCCTGCTAAGAATTGATATTTTAGACAAGACATGTCAAATTGTGCCAATAATTTTCCTTCTTGATCTTCTTTTTTAATCGCTCTGATGGCCGTTGGAGCCGTAAACATTACTTTGACTTTGTGTTCACTAATCACTCGCCAAAACGTAGAAGCATCGGGTGTTTTGATCGGTTTTCCTTCAAAGAGAATCGTTGTATTTCTATTCAGTAAAGGTCCGTACACTATGTAACTGTGTCCTACTACCCAACCGACATCGCTAGCTGCCCAATAGGTATCACCTTCGTCAACGCCATACACATATTTCATAGAGAATTTTAAAGCTGTGGCATAACCGCCTGTATCACGGATAATTCCCTTTGGAGTGCCCGTCGTTCCTGAAGTATATAGAATGTATGATGGATGTGTCGCTTCTACAGGAATTGCGTCAATTGGAGCAGCATTTTCTACAAAAGAAGCATAGTCAATGTCATAGTTTTTTTGTGGAATTTCCACTCCTAATTTTCTATCAAAAACAATCACATGTTCAGGTTTGTTTTGTGCTTTTTCAATGGCTTCATCTACAAAAGGTTTGTAGGGAATAATGCGTTGAATTTCTATTCCATTGGATGCTGTAATGATCGCTTTTGGTTTGCAATCATCAATGCGAATTGCCAATTCGTGCGGCGCAAATCCACCGAAAACAACTGAGTGAATTACCCCAATTCGAACACAAGCTAACATGGCATATACAGCTTGTGGAATCATAGGCATATAAATGATACAAGTGTCGCCTTTTTGGAGTCCTAATTGTTGCAAAGCACCTGCTAATTTTGAAACTTCTGCGTGCAATTCATTAAAAGTTATCTGCTGCTTTTTTTGGGTCACAGGCGAGTCATAAATAATGGCATTTTGCGTTCCAAAACCGTCATTGATATGTTTGTCAATACACAAATAGCTCAGGTTAAGTTTACCATCTGCA
>JBCCLS010000417.1:0-3851 GCA_039026835.1 Bacteroidota bacterium
AACTCATAACTCATAACTCACAAACTCAATCACTCATACACTTTTAGAAAATATAAAGACTAAATAATTGCAAATAGGTGCTTAAACAACTTAAACTTTTAAACCAATAAACTGGTATCACAACGTTTTAATCAATTCCGTAAATAGTATAATCATTTTTGGCTCAGCTTTCCCTGCGACTGCAATAATATCCGCAATGTCTACGGGAGCCAAATTATCAGGATCGCACTCATCTGTTAGTACAGAAACAGCGATACACGGTAAGTTTAAATGATTGGCAACAATAACTTCAGGAACGGTACTCATTCCCACAGCATCGGCACCCATGATTTTGAGCATTCGGTATTCGGCGCGCGTTTCCAATTGCGGACCTACAACACTTGCATACACACCTTTTTGAATATCAATTTGATGGTCTGCTGCAATTTTTTCAACAGTAGCAATCATGTCTGCATCGTACGGTGCGCTCATGTCGGTAAAACGCTCTCCAAATTGACTCACACCTTTGAAAGCCAATGGCGAACCACCTTGCAAGTTAATATGATCGTCAATGATCATGATGTCTCCTTTTTTGTAATCAAGGTTAATAGCGCCGGCAGCATTTGATATTAATAATTGTTTGATACCCAATTTATGCATGATACGAATTGGATATGTAATATCGATAAAATCATAGCCTTCGTACAAATGAAAACGTCCTTGCATGACCACCACTTTTTTTCCTCCCAATTTTCCAAAAACAAGTTTCCCCGTGTGGAATTCTACAGTGGCTAATGGAAAGTATGGAATGTTATTGTAATGTGCTTCCGCGATGATTTCGATATCGTCAATCATTTTGCCTAAACCTGTTCCTAAAACGATTCCGATTTCAGGATTGTCAAATCCCTTTTTTAGTAAATATTCGGTAGTTTCTTCAATGTGTTTTAACATAGAATGTATTTTTTAAATGTTTCGTAAGGTAATAAATCTTCTGTGTAATCAATATCGTTGAGCGTTTCTAAAAGATGTATTTTTTCTGTTTTTAGATCGTTCAGTGTGTCTTTGAGTACGTTTTCTTTTCCCCATTCTTTTGGCAAAAATGCTTCTTTGTGCAAGGTTTTCATCCCAAGTAAATAATAACCACCGTCTTTGGCAGGTCCGATGACAATGTCATTGTTGTCTAATGCTGTGATGGCTTCTTCAATATGTTTGGGTTGCAAATCGTACAAATCACTTCCGATGATGATGACTTTTTCGTATTGATTGCGAAAGGCATCTGCAAAAGCATATTGCATGCGTTCTCCTAAATCATTTCCGATTTGTGCTTTTTTCTGGTAGATTGTATCGTTCCACAAATCATTTTCACGAACAGCAACCGAATACCATACACATTTGTCGGTTTGTACTTGTTGCAAGACACTTTCGGTATGTTCTAAAAGTGTGATATAGACTTCCAAAGCTGCTTTTTCGCCAATGCCTTGCGCCAAGCGTGTTTTCACTTTTCCTAATTCAGGATTTCGTGTAAACGTCATGAGCAGCGTTTTGTGGGTATGCATGTTTAATTTTTGTCTTTTTTGGATTTTTTCTTTTTGTCCTTCTCGTAGATTTTAACACCTTTTTTGAGCCAAATGCTCCAGTCTTCATTAAAGGTATGGACATTTTCGGTAGTTTCTCCCTTAGTATCGACGACAGGTTTGTCTTGATTTTTCCATTCGAAAATTCCACCGTAGAGATTGTACACGTTTTTGTAGCCTGCTTTTTGGAGTTTTTCGGCAACATCTTCTGAGCGAATTCCCAAAGAACAATACACCACAATTGGCGTGTTTTTGTCTTTTGGCAGTAGTTTTTTTACTTTTTTTAGTTTGAATTTATCATAGCCCACACAAACAGCATTTTCAATATGACTGGTTTCATACTCTACTTTTTCGCGACTATCCAATAGAATGATATTTTCCTTTTGAGCCAATTCTGCCACAGTGATATATGGAACTGTTTCCTGATTTTCCTTTTGCAGAAGACTATCAAGAGCCGCTTGTCCATTCGCGAAAGCGACACTTAAAAAAGTTAGTATGTAGAGAATATGTTTCATCGTTTATTTAGTTTTGAAGTATCTCATTCGCTGCGCTCGGTGTGACACCAAAAACATATTGACTATGCTACCGTTCCTTGACAGCTACTTCCAGCACCAGCCGTACAGCCGTAACAATGTTGTGAGATGATGATGTTTCTGTTTTGTAATAAATCTTCGTTGTATTCGGAGATGTGTTTTACTTTGCTTGCCACTTTTAAATCGAGCATTTGGTTGAAATCGCAATCGTATAACCAACCGTCCCAACTTACAGAAATGGTATTGGTGCACATTACATTTGCAACAGCGCTCGGATTGTAGGCTTCTACCAATGAATACATATAATCTTCGTAATTTTCAGAGGCAATTAAGTAATCTAAGAAACGACTGATTGGTAAGTTGGTAATGGCAAATAAGTTGTGAAACTGAATGCCAAAATCTTCCATCAAGGCTTTTTTGAAATCTTTTTCCATAGATGCTTGATCGCCTGGTAAGAACGCACCTGAAGGATTGTACACTAAATCTAAACGCAGGCTGCTATCTGGCATTCCGTATCCTACTGCATTCAACTCCTGCAAAGCTTTGATCGATTTGTCAAAAACGCCATTACCACGTTGTTTGTCCGTTTTTCCACGTGTCCAGTGTGGCATAGACGAAACCACATGTACATTGTGTTTTTTGAAAAATTCAGGCAAGTCGTAGTATTTTTTGTTAGCACGAATGATTGTCAGATTAGATCGAACAATAAAATCTTTTACACCAATTTTAGAAGCTTCTTCCACAAACCAACGAAAATGCGGATTCATCTCAGGTGCGCCGCCAGTAAGATCGAGCGTGTGTGCGCCTGTTTTTTCAATGACATCCAAGCATTGTTGCATGGTTTCGGTTGTCATGATTTCCTTTCGTGTGGGGCCAGCATCTACATGACAATGGGCACATACTTGATTACACATGTATCCTACATTGATCTGCAAGATTTCAATTTTTTTCGGCTTGAGTGGAAACTGATTGGTTTCTTTTATTTTACATGCAAACGTTGGTAACTCACCATTTTGAAAAATTCCATTGGAGAGAATTTCCAACTGTCGCTTTGCATTCGCTAATTCACTTTCTCTTCTTTTGAGTGACTTTATTGCCATGTAATTAATCGTTAAAAAACTTAGGGTTTTAATTTGTGAGATGCTGACTTTCGTCAGTATGAGCGACTTGTAAAGTTTTGCTAGGCAAAACTAACAATCTGCTCACATCTCTAATTTATTTACTTTATTCATCATTTGTACGCCGTGTACTAAGGTTGCACCACTTTTAATAGCAGCGCCCACATGTACGGCTTCCATCATTTCTTCTTTGGTGATGCCGCGTTGCAAACCATCTTTGGTGTAGGCATCAATACAGTACGGACATTGTTCGGTATGTGCTACGGCCAACGCAATGAGTGATTTTTCACGTGCTGTAAGTGCACCTTCTTCAAAGACTTTCCCGTAGTATTCAAAGAATTTGTTGCCAAGTTCTTCGCTCCATTCTGTAATGGCGCCAAATTTTTTTAAGTCTCTTGGATTGTAATATGATTTGTCCATGTATTTTGAATTTGTATTTGAGTATTGCTAAAATACGCAAAATCGAACAGTCTTTAATAGGACGAGATATTTTTTGAAACTTTACACAGAAAAGTAAAAAAGAAATAATTTTTTTAGCTCAAAAATGAAACGAGTTCCAGGTAAAATTTTGGTTTTGCTTTAGAGATTTGTCTTAGAAGATACGTAGTGATATAAATTTTATTCAAATAAAAATTATTCTCATTTAG
>JBCCLS010000418.1:0-3829 GCA_039026835.1 Bacteroidota bacterium
CAAAAATTTTTAACGAAAAACCTCTGCTATACTGCGGAAAAGATAAAACTTACTCTTTTTATTTTATATCGAACTGACGCTATTTTGTTATAACGTCGAAGGACACACAAACTCCGTTAGTGGAATTGCTGTCTCTTTAATAGCGGCAAATCCACCTTCTACATTGATGACGTTGTGAAATCCGCGCGCTTTCAAAATAGAAGCGGCAATTACAGAACGATATCCACCCGCGCAGTGTATGTAATATTCCTTAGAAGCTTCTATCTGATTCATATTTTTGTTGATGAAATCCAATGCAAAATGCTGTACATCTTCAATATGTTTTGCTTTGTATTCTCCATCTTTCCGAACATCTAGCATGTTGAGGTTGTTATTTTGCAATCGTTTTTCAAATGTTGCAGCTGAAATTGATTCAATACTTGCAATTTCTCTTCCACTGGCTTTCCATGCGGCAATGCCACCTTCTAAATATCCCAAAGTATTGTCGTAGCCAACTCTGGAAAGTCGCGTAATGGCTTCTTCTGATTTTCCTTCTGGCACGACCAACACAATTGGTTGTTGCAAATCTTTGATCAATGCGCCAACCCAAGGAGCAAAACCGCCATCAAGTCCAATATAAATACTATTTGGAATGTGTTCAGCTACAAACTCATACCGATTGCGCACATCCAATACCAAGGCATTTTCTTCATTGGCGAGTGTTTCTAATCGTTCCGAAGTTAAGGCTACATTTCCTTTTTCCAAAACGGTCTCAAAAGATGCATAGCCAACTTTATTTAACATGGCATTTTTAGCAAAATATTGTGGTGGTGGCGCAATTCCGTCCAAAACTTCTTCAATAAACTCCGCTTTTGTCATATCTGCGCGTAACGCATAATTGGTTTGCTTTTGTTCTCCCAAAATTCCAACAGTTTCTTTGCTTAAATTTTTTCCACATGCAGAACCTGCACCATGCGCTGGATACACAATCAAATCATCAGGCAATACCATAATTTTCTCGCGAAGCGAATCGTAAAGCATGCCTGCCAAATCTTCTTTGGTTAAATCAGATTTAATAGCCAAATCCGGACGACCAACATCCCCTAAAAATAACGTATCTCCTGAAAAAATAGCATGTTCTTTGCCTTGTGCATCGATCAATAAATAGGTGGTTGACTCTAACGTATGTCCAGGTGTGTGTATTACTTTGATTTGAATATCTCCAATAGTAAACACTTCGCCATCTGTAGCGCTGTACATTTCGTAATCGGTAGTAGCATTTGGACCATAAACAATGGTAGCGCCCGTTGCTTTTGCTAAGTCTACATGACCTGACACAAAATCTGCGTGAAAATGTGTTTCAAAAACATATTTGATGTGAACATTATTTGCAGTGGCTTTATCTATATAAGTTTGGGTTTCTCGTAACGGATCTATGATTGCTGCTTCGCCATTAGATTCTATATAATAGGCACCTTGCGCCAAACAGCCAGTATAAATTTGTTCAATCTTCATTCTTATGATTTTACAGTACAAATATAACAAAGAATCTTATTGTAAATATTATGCGCGCATTGTATTTTTTTGTTAAAAAAAGGAAGTATATTTCACGGTATTTTCACAAAAAACGAGCTTGAAAACTGTATATTTATGCGCATTGTACTTACAAATTGTAAAAAATAATGTCTAAAAGTTACCATGAATATGCCTACAAAAAAGTTTAAAATATGCATCACGATGGCAGGTGCCGTTTCTGCTGGTGCGTATACAGCGGGTGTGATAGATTATTTATTAGAATCCTTGCATCTTTGGGAACAAGCCAAAGCACGAAATATACAACTGGGAAAAGCGCATCCTGACTACGATGATTCTATTCCTATGCACGATTTAGAGTTGGAAGTGCTCAGTGGCGCTTCTGCAGGCGGAATTACAGGAACATTGGCATTATTGAGTCTGTTAGATAAAGATCATCAATTTGTAAATAAAGACAATCCGGAAGGGAAACATAATATCTTTTATCAATCTTGGGTAAAAATGGCGGATACGGATACAGAAACTTCTTTGATGAAATTATTGGCTACGGATGATGTAAGAGCCGATGAATATCCAGAATCATTGTTAAATGTGACTCCGATTGAAGCTATTGCCGATACAGCGCTCAAAACAAATGCTAATGTTTCGTTTCCAAACTATGTTTCTAAAGATTTGGATTTGGTGTTGACAACGACAAACTTACGTGGATTGAACTTTAATATCGATTTTAAACACAGCGAAACTGTAATCACAAATCACGGTGGTTTTTTTCGTTACAGAATTGCCAATGAGGAAAATCACCCTGGAATTCCACAAAACGATTCGTCGTTATATTTTGTATTGGATTTGGAAGATGAAGAACATGTTTCGTATTTAAAAGATGCTACATTAAGTACTTCGGCATTTCCAATTGGATTGAAATCACGCGAAATTAAAATTGCACATGAATATGTAGCGCGGTATCCAAAATATTTGTTTGATAGGAGTGAAGGCATTCGTGTTGATTTGAAAAAAGATAGTAATTACACATTCAATTCTGTAGATGGCGGACTGATTAACAATGAACCTTTTGGGATTTGCATGAAAGTTCTCATTGAAAAAAACGAAACAATTCGAGAAGATGACAATTACGCCATTATCATGGTAGATCCTTTCCCAAATCAAGACCACGATTCTGATGCGTATGATACGAAAAGTGATATCATTTCCATTGCCAAAGGCATGTTTAAAGCCTTGCGAAATCAGGTAATGTTTAATCAAGATGGCATTATAGAAGCCTTGTCCTTAAGTGATCGTACAAAGTTTTTGGTAGCGCCCAAACGGAAGCACAAATCAGCAAATGGTTGGATTCGTTCTAAAAAAGATTTGGCTTCTGCACCGTTGAGTGGTTTTGGTGGATTTTTAGACGAATCGTTCCGCAAACACGATTTTCACTTGGGAAGGAAAAATTGCCAATCGTTCTTACGGTATTATTTTGCAGTAGAAAATAAAAATATTGCCAAACGTTTTGGTGCAGAAGTAACTACAGTGGCTAAAGAACGTTTTTCTTTTAGTGACAAAGATGATTTACATAAAACCCCCAAATATTTTCCAATCATTCCCGACATGCGTGCGTTGCATCTCATCAACAAAGAGTACGATACCAAAAACTATGGCGAAGATGCATATTTGACGTATCCAACCTATCCAACATTTGACATGCAGGCTTTTGAGAAAACCTATAAAAAGCCCATTCAAAAACGGACACGTGCTATTGTAAGATCGCTGACAAAAAGTGGTTTTTACACGTTTGCATTTCGGTTATTAGGGCAACGAAAAGTATATCGAATTATTCAAAAAACCATCAAAGAAAGTTTACAAGAAAGCGAACTTTTATAGCGTAATCATTCCACACACAAAGAAAAAATTACACAATTTACATTCTAAAATTTCCGTACAAACGATTTTTACAACTAGCAATTTAAAAAAATGACGTTTCCAAACTATGCAATGTTTTTGACTTGTATTTCATAAAATATAAGTGTTGAGTATTTGTAAATCAAAAGGTTACAAAGTATTTGGTCTGCACGTAATTTATAAATTACGGGTACAATTTCTTTCAAGATACAATCACTTTCTATAAGTTTACCTCAGGTTTTTTAGGTTATTTATTCTTCAATAACACAATTTACAATATTGCATTGTAAGTCCGCTTAACGAAGAATATATTTCTTATGCAAAAGGAGTGTTGGGGGACGCTCCTTTTTTATTTTTTATACAAAATTGCAACGCTTATTTCTATTTTTCAACGCTTACAAAGTTATCTCCTATTCCTACA
>JBCCLS010000419.1:0-3825 GCA_039026835.1 Bacteroidota bacterium
CTCAATACCTTAAGGGAACTAATTTTTGTGGTTGACACCTGTTTTTTTAACCTTTTAAATTCTTTCATTTTCCTAGAGATATTTTGACAAAATTGTATTTTGCGGAACTAATTTTCGCAATTAACACTCAAAAACGCCAAAAATATTTAAAATTCCCAGAAACATTCCTCAAAAAAAATCTTGATCAAAAATCTGTAACGTCTTCCTAAAAAAGTAGTCACATATTACTGTTAAATTCTTTATATTTAGTGGCTAGTTAAAAATATGCTGTTCAAAACTGTGATACAGCGTATTTTAAATGATGCTTACAACAACCAAAAAAACATTCATTAATTAAAAATAGCATAATATATGGCTGACGATTTTGATTTACTAGAAACTTCTGGAGCGGAACAGAAACAAAAATCCAACGATAAAGTAGATTGGGGAAAAGCAATTGACCAAATGAAATCAAAACTTTCTCAAGAAGAAAGTCCAGAAGTACGCCAAAAGATATTAAATGCAACACTAGATAATGTAGTGGATATGGCTGAAAAAGATCGCACTTCGCTTCTAGAAGCCATCAAAGATTTGACCGATTATCAAGACGAAGTAGGAATTATTTTTGAGCGTTTCTCTACATTAAACGATGATGAACAACGCGTGATTGACGATGCTCAAAAAGAATTGGATAAAGCCAAAGTGGAATACCAAGCAGCCTTAGACAAAGCAGATACATGGTGGAACAACCTTTGGGGACGTAAATCGCGTATCAAAAGAGAAAAGTCTGAACTTGATCAAGCACAAAAAGACAGAAAGTTTGCAGATTCGAAAGCAAAAGAAATGTTTCAAAAACGTATTGAAAGTTCCGATACAGAAACATTACTAAAAGAACTTTCTTTTAAAAGTCAAGCTGCAGTGAAGCGTTTGAAAGATCGTGAAGTGGAAATCAAAGAAGTAGAGGACAAACTCCAAGTTGCCATCGTAGAAGCCAGCAAAAACCATACAAAAGCATTAGAGAAAAAAGAGGAAACAGAAGCCAAACTCGAAGAACAACAAGCATTGTTGAGTCAGGCGCGACAAGCCTTGGAAGAAATTGTAGACAAGCAATCTCCTGAATATTCAGAAGCGTTGGCAAAAATTACACAGCTAGAGCAAAAAGTAGAAGAACTCGACGGTTTGCGTACAGCTTACATCACATTGGCGGCAAGTAAAGATAGTTTTGTACACAAGCACAACTTAACGATAAAAGTATTGACGTCGCTGCGTAGCAACTTACAAACACACAGAGCAAAATTAAAGTCCGATACGGAGGAACGTGTTCGTTATTACGACGGATATGTAGTGGCTTTAAAAGCACGTACCGATCAGGAATTTGCTGCGATTTTAGAACATTTGGGAATCAAAACCGATGAAAAAATCGGAGAAACCTTGGCAGCTATGTACACAGCAAGTTCAAAAGCGCGTCAAGATATGATGGAAAACATTCCTGTACACGAAAAAGTAATGAAAGGTATTTACAGCAGTTATGCAGAATCTTTGCAAGAAATTCGTGAAAAAGATGTGGCAATCCGCAAAAACTTCGCAGATCGTTACGGAATTGACATGAAAGAATTGTTCGAAGAGTATTATAAAAACAACGAAAATCCATCTACGGGAGATGCTGGCGGAGACGACGCTTCTGCTGATAGTGGCGGTGTTGGAAATGGTGCTCCAGCGAACGATGGCGTTTCTGACGACTTACTAGGATAATTCTTTGCACTGCTCATATTTGAATATTGCATGAAGGATTACTCATAGCTTTTTGATTTTATTAAATCTGAAATCGTGAATATTTATTTGAGGCGACATCCTTTTTTGATCTTGAAACGTCATTACGAGGAAGCATGACGAAGTAATCTGTTACTTTAAGAAACAGATTGCCACGATAAATTTGAAATTTATCTCGCAATGACGCATTCAAAAAAAGATACAGCCAAAAGCCTGACCGCACCGCGGGCATGCCCAGAAAATAGTTTACATATCTATATAATTTGTTTTAATGTCTATAAACGATATCACAACACCTTTAGATTCCGCAGCTTTAGACTCGGAAGCGCAGTATGATTTGTATTACCGAATGGTAATGCATGTTTTGGATGAATTTGAGATTAACTTGGTGGAATGGAATCATTATCGAATTTGCACCAAAGAAGAACTCAAAGCCTTGGAAGACTATTGCAAGCGTTTGGCATTTTCACTGCGTGTGATGCGGTTAAAATATCGCTTTGACGAAGAACAAATGAAAATCGATTTGACAGAATCTGGCTTTCCAAATTACCTAGAATTGCGCTACATACACAGCGATTTAGATTTGAAAGAAGAATTTAAAGCGAAATTGCCTGATGCAAGTGCTTTCAAAGAAAAATTTATCAAACAATTGATGGTAAACAAGCAACATGTAAGCAAGCGTGATTTGTTTGAAGCTTCGTCTTCGTTGTATTACAACCGAATTCAGGAAGATAAAATATTCAAAAAGTTTGTCTGTGGAAAAATCAAAAAAACCAAAAGTACGTATGCAACCTACGTGCTCGATTGGGCTTTTTATGACGTAACACTCAACCGACCTTTTATTTGTTTTATGTATTTCGATTACAAATACGATGAAAAAGTAGAGCAGGAAATTTACAACACCGTTAGAGATTGTGGCGATCGGTATTTGGATTTAGACAATATGGCATACCGAATTGACAAACGTTTGAAACATGTGCATCCACGCAAAATAAAACGTGTGGATTTGGGAATTTTACACAGTATCTTTTCAAAAGATGATCACGAAATTACTCAAGCACTGTTAAAAGCCATTGCTGTGAAAGATGTGAAACTCAATTCGTTTTCGTTGACAACTACGGTTGATACCATCAACGCCGTAAACTCTTCGAAAGTGAGCAATGATTTGTTATCGTTCAAAAAGCAGGAAATTCAAGTATGGAGTGATATTACCACGCACAAATATATTTTGGCACCTCACAGAGTGATTCAATTATTGTACGGAAAAATCCCAAATACGATTATTCACCTACATCACGAACCGTTTGAAGTAGAAGAACTGCCTGAGATTTGAAATTGAAAAATGTTGAATGTTGAATGTTGAATGTTGAATGTTGAATACAAAACTATTTTTTTTAACAATATCGAACGTCACTTCGATTTCTATGACAAAAGCAAGTGATTTTGCAGAATAGTTTTGATTTTTGGTTTAGAAATCTGAAAGTGTAAATTATTACAACATTAGTGATAGAAGTAAAATCACCATTGGTACATTTTCAAATTATCAAATCGTTACATCAAAAATGAACGTCACTTCGAGTGAAATTTTGAAGAAATTTTGTAACGAGAAGTAATTTAAAAATCAAAATAGAAACCAATAAAAATAAAAAAATTGAATTCTTGAATCTTTAAATTCTTGAATTGAGCAAAGCGAAAAATATGGAGAAACAACCGACATTTCCTATCAAAAAAACAGAATTACAAATTTTGCGTGAAGAAGCTTCTTCATTCATTAAAAGTGTGCAGTGGGAACAAGGTTACAAAGCTAGAAGCAGAGATGGCAACAAAGAACAAGAGGATATTTTACTCTATCTTTCCAAAGCCAAAGGAAGTGCAGGTGCTTCTGCAATTTCAATTTCAAAAACAATTTTAAGTCTCAAAAAACGCTTATTACCTGATTCTGTCGCCTTACCGCTTTCGCTGAATGAAACGCTGTTTCAACTCCAAGAAGCCATTGCTATTGGTTTGTGGATTCGCGATAGTTACTACGATTCGTCAGGCTTGTCCATTCTTCATGAAAAACGTGCGGGACTTTCC
>JBCCLS010000420.1:0-3804 GCA_039026835.1 Bacteroidota bacterium
AAAGTCAAAATTAGGACAAAACAAGATAAATTTACAGTCAGCAAAAAGGTTTACATCACTTCAATGCTATAATCAAAATCACCTAATGGAAATAACCACACTTGCTTATAAAATTGCACATACACCTGTAATGACGGTTCCTGTATACGGACTGTTAGAAGTATCGACCGAGAGTCCGTATGTACTAACTATTCATGATCGTGTTGGAGAAGGTTATGTGGAACGATTGGAACTTACCAAAGGATTTTCTATCCAAATTAGCAAGTTTTCTTCTCCGCATATTATAGAAGTGCAACGACAAGGAACGACCAATGATGCGTTACTTATCATAGATTTTCATGTGCGGGGAATTGGAAAATTAAACATCCATTCAAAAACACCAAATTCCAAACATATTGATACATTTAAGTACGGTGTGTATTTTGCGCACTCAAGCATTGAATCAAAAGGTGTTTTTCCACCAAAAGGGATCAACGAACAAATTCATCTGGTGATGGATAAAAATTGGCTTTTGGAAGAATACTCAGATATGGTGCAAGAAGTATTTGGAAAGGCAAATATTGAAGGTCCGTTTTTTATTTTTGAAAGACTCAATGCAGCAATGATAAAAGTAGTATATGAGATTATTACAAGCGATACAAAACCAGCATTTCGAAAAACATATCTCAAAGCCAAATCTTTAGAATTGATTACATTATTTCTTAAAGAACTTGGCAATCGAAGAGATTTTGTTTCGATCAACGATCTTAATTCACTAGATGTAGCGCGACTTTTTGAACTGGAAACACACATAAGCAACAATTTGGATAAGGATCTCTCTGTTCCAAATATTGCAAAAACTATCGGATTTAGCGAAAGCAAGCTGCAAAAACTCTTTAAACATGTGTACGGCACTAGTGTTCATAAAAAAATCACAGAAATAAAAATGGTGAAAGCATTGGAATTGCTAGATGCAAAAGAATTATCTATTTATCAAATAGGACATGAAATGGGGTATTTGAATACCAGTCACTTTTCCGCAGCATTTCGAAAAGTTCATGGGTTTTTACCTTCGGAATATTAATTGGTATAGAAAGTCGCGGTTATTTTAAGCTACATCAAGCATTTTTTCTATTTCGGATACGTTTTCTAATTCGTCTGATCACAAAAACAATCATAAGAATAATTCCTAATGCAAAGACAGCGAGAATACTATATACTTTGGCCATATTGGGGCCAAACATAGCATACAAAGCAAATTCACTGCCTAGCTGCTCTCCGTATTCAGAATTAGTAAACAACACATAACCCCATTTATCTTCTGGATCCAGTGCAAAATAACAAGTAAAGCCAAAATTATTACCGCCATGTAAAAATATATTGGCAAACGGAACTTCTGGCACAAAAAAACCGAGCGAGTAGTTGACTTTAAACGAATTGAACTCACCAACATACGAATGCACTTTAAACAATTCGGCATACGATTGTTGCTGCAATCCTTCATGATTCATCACAGCAATCATCCATTTTGAAAAATCAATTGCTTCTGAATGTAAGGAAGCAGGTGCCACAAATTGATATCGCACAATGCTATCTCTATCTCTTTCTGGATTGATCCATTTTCCGTCGTCGTCGTAGGGTTCTGCCTTGTTTGCAATGCTGTATGCATCTTGTATAAAAACGGTATGTTCCATACCAAAAGGTGCCGCAATTTTTTCCTGAAATTGCTGTTCAAGTCCTTCCCAGTCGGTGTCTTCAATATGTTTGAGGACTTTGGCCAAATACTGATATCCTTCTCCCGAATAAAAATAATCAGTTCCAGGCTCAAATTTGATGTGTAATTTATTTTCTGGTGTATCACCACGCCAGTTTGGAAATCCCGTTCGATGACTCAACACCATTCGTGCTGTAATTTTTTTATACCGTTCATCATGTGCAATATCAGGATACGGCAAATATTCATACAGCGGTTTGTCTAAATCTAGTTTTCCTTCTTCGACATACTTCATCACAAAAAATGCAAACACAGGTTTGGACAATGAAGCTGCTTCAAAAATGGTTTTGTCCGAAACTGGAATTTTTTCCGCTACATTTGCATATCCAAAAGTTTCATGATACACTACTTCCCCTTCATTAATCATGGCAAAGGACATTCCAGGAATATTGAGGGATTCCATTTTGTTTTGCAAATAACTCTGTAATGAGTCTTTCGGAATGTCAAAGCCAAAATAACTATCCACCGCATCTACTGACTTTGTGCAACTTTGAAATACGATACTTAAAATTAAAATTATGCCTACTGTATACTTCATAGTTGTGAATGTAACGAATGTTTTGTAGAACTTACTTTAAAATATCTTTCTTTTAGATGAAAGCATTCAAATTGTAGTTGTATTATCTATGAAATTCATAAAAGTTTTTGAATGTGTACACATTACTTTTTATAGGTTTGCTCTCCTTGAAGATTGAAAATGTGTGCTGACTCACATGATACGTATATTTAAAATGAACTGGTTGATCGGCATCTTTTCCATCTTTTGTAGCTACAATTGTTACAATTCCATCTGTATGTGTGATGCTGGTAATTTCTCGATCTTCTATGGTATTTGCAGCGAGGTCAATTTGCAGTGTCTGAGTAGAATTCTTGTGTGGCTCGTCAGGATATAAATAGGTTATTTGAGTGGTGTTTGCATCAGTCATGGTTGTGGTCAAAGCTGCAGGGATGCTTACTTTTTGCTGTGATGAGTAGTCTAGATAGGTTAAACTTCCTTTCCAATGTTCGCTCTCAAGCAAACGCGTAATATACTGTGCTGTAAGTTGATGGTTGTTTTGAGTTAGTTCTTTGACGAAATCTATATGTGGATCTTTATTTTGATGAATATCCTTTTGTGTATACCTAACAAAATAATCTGGCTGAATTCCTTCGTAAGGTTGGTTTGGACCGCCAGAGAAAAATTTTAGTGGAATATCGACCTCCATTTTTGAATACGGAAGATAAAAGAAGATGTAAGCACCACCGTTAATTCCTTGTTTATTTCCGCCAGTTTCTGTGCCCACAAAGTGAACATTTTCCAAATCTTTTCCTTTTTGTAGTAGTTGAAACGTCGCAGATACATTGGAAGTTCCTCCCAAAATATATACTTGCTTTTTGAATCTATTTTCTTTGGGTTGAATCGTTTTGCAGTCAAGACTTTCGCTGAGTTCATAAAATGTATCGTCATATTTTTTATAGGAATCTGTAGGAAGTCCCGTAAACAAATCTTTCACCCATGTTTCTGAATAAGGTTGTAAAGCAGGATCTACTTTTACAGTACGTGCCAATACTTTTTCTTCTGGATTGCATAGCAATGGTTCCGAAATCAAATAGGAGAGAAGTTCTTCTCTGATAGCGCCCAATCCACCTTCATTGCCTCGAATATCAATTACAAGTACATCTGCTGTTGACGAATTAATTTTTTGAAAAGCGGCTGCAAACCACTCTTTATAATCAAAATTTTTCCACTTCCATGTAGCAAAAGTTCCAAGTTTCATTACATATATATTTTCTTCCTGCCGCAACGACCATTTTTTTGTATCAATTGGTTTGGTGAATCGTGCTGCACGTTCTTTTTTTGTGAGCGCATTGATCTGAATCTTTTTTACTACAGAAGTTCCAAAGGGTTGATATGCTACAGTAAATACATCATTCACTCCGAAAAATAGTGGAAAGTACAGATCAAAAAACTCCCATCGGCTTTCGTAAAAGAAGAGGTGTAGGTTTCACCCGAGTTCAAATCTATGATTTCCACTTTGGCAGAGAGTTTCTTTTTTGTCTCGGCGTCAAAT
>JBCCLS010000421.1:0-3796 GCA_039026835.1 Bacteroidota bacterium
AAGACGCTACAAAAGGAGAATACGAAACGAAAAAATTAGAGAAATAATAATTTTCTATTTATATAATATACAAAATCCACACTGTGTAAGTGTGGATTTTTTGTTTTTAGGATACAGAAACTAACCGTATCTTTAAAAATATATTAAAACCACGATTTTTATGAAAAAAATATCTTTCCTAGTACTGTTTGCTGTTTTGGTAAGCGTGCACGTAAACGCACAATCTGAGTGGAAAATCATTTCACTAGATTCATTTTCCATCAAATGTCCAAGTGACTGGACAACCGATACTTCCAAAAGTATGGGAGTGGATGTATTTATGTACAAAGAAGCAGATGCCGTCGATGGATTTGCAGAAAATATCAATGTGTTAGTGCAAGATTTGTCAGGCTACGATATGGATCTGGATTCATACACAGAGCTTTCAGAAGGACAAATTAAGGATATGATAATTGACGGAAAAATTTTGAGCAGCTCACGTGTAACAAATGGTGCATTTCCGTATCATAAAATTATATACGTTGGACAACAAAATGAGCTTTCGCTTCAATTTTTACAGCGTTATTATATAAAAGATAAAAAAGCCTACGTCTTAACGCTTACCTGCGAAAAGAAGGAATTTAAAAAATACCTCACTGTGGGAAACACTATTTTTAAAAGTTTTCGATTTAACTAAAAATATCTTTTAGAAGAATGCAGGCATCTTATGAAACACTATTCTATCTACATAGCAGTAATTGTATTTTTGATAGTGTTTTCCTGTGCTTCTGACACAAAGAAAAAGCACGATCTTAAGAAAGAGAAAGATACCACAATTGCCAAAGATAGTAGTGTGCACAATGGTGATTCTCACGCAAGTGATACTTTAAAAAACATACAACTTAGCTCAAAATTAGCTGAAAAAGTGGCGCGCTTGGCTACGCTTGAGCACAATTATCAACTGAAAAGTCTTGATACTATAATTCCCCAAAAATCTATCCTTTTTGGAAGCATACAACGATTCAAAGATTCTTTCGCAAAGGAGATTGATATGACCTTGTTTCGACGTCATGTGTATCAAATTGAAAAAGCCTTTGTAAAAGGTACTAAACCTATGTATCCAAACGACAATACCTATCCAAGGGCACATATTGAAGCATATATTTTTGGCACAACTCATACTGCAAAAACGATGTATGATATGCTAAAAAAATCAATGGCTAACAATCGTTTATGGGCACCGGTTACGAAATCGCCACACGAATTATTTTTAGAAGAAAACCGTATCTATTTTGTGCGTTCAGGCGGTTTTTATATGATGAACATCTATATGGATATTGTTGAAAAGATTAAAAACTGATGCTTCTCTACAACTAAGAAAAGCCCTGAACTTTTAACATCAAACATTGAACAGCTTTTAGTCAATCATCGATAACTGAATGCGTTTGCGGGCTTCGTCCACTTCCATGACTTTTACTACTACATGTTGATGCAATTTTACGACCGAATTTACATCGATGATAAATTCGTTTGCCAATTTGGAAATGTGTACCAAGCCACTTTCTTTGATGCCAATATCTACAAAACATCCGAAATTGGTGATATTGTTCACGATTCCCGGCAAGGACATCCCAACTTTGACATCTGCAATGGTTTTTACATTCGGATCAAATTCGAAGAGTTTGGCTGCTTTTCGTGGATCTACACCAGGTTTTTCCAGTTCTTTGACGATGTCGTTTAATGTGGGTAATCCCACGGTTTCTGTACAATAATTTTCAAGTTTGATCGTGTCTAAAATACTTTTGTTACCGATCAGTTCATCTACGGAAAGCTTCGCATCTTTCGCCATTTTTTCTACGATGTGATAACTTTCTGGATGTACGGTAGAATTGTCTAACGGATGTTTGGCGTCTGTAATTCGCAAGAATGCAGCTGCTTGCTGAAACGCTTTTGGTCCCAAACGTGGTACTTTTTTCAAGCTGTTTCTTGATGCAATGGTGCCTTGTTCTGAACGATAATTGACAATGTTTTCTGCTAAATTCACTCCAATTCCTGACACATAACTCAACAACGCGCTGCTAGCCGTATTGACATTGACACCAACCGCATTTACACAACTCATCACTACAGTATCCAATTCTTCTTTGAGCTTTGTTTGATCGACATCGTGCTGATATTGTCCTACACCAATGGCTTTCGGATCAATTTTTACAAGTTCCGCTAATGGATCTTTCAATCTTCTTCCTATAGAAACCGCGCCACGCACTGTGACATCATAGTTTGGAAATTCGGCACGTGCAATTTTTGAAGCCGAGTAGACAGACGCACCAGCTTCATTCACTACAAATACTTGTAAATCGCGATCAAATTGAATTTTCTTAACAAAAAACTCCGTCTCGCGCGAAGCTGTTCCGTTCCCAATGGCAATCGCTTCAATTTTATATGCATTTACCAACGAACGTATTTTTTTGCCTGCTTGTGCTATTTCTCGCTGTGGCGGATGTGGATAGATATTTTCGTTATGCAATAAATCGCCTTTTTCATCCAAACACACCACTTTACATCCTGATTTAAATCCCGGATCAATCGCCAAAACACGTTTTTGACCCAACGGCGCACCCAACAATAATTGTTTCAAATTATCTGCAAATACAGAAATTGCCGTCGCATCTGCTTTGGCTTTTACTTCGCTCATCACTTCGTTGACAATGGCTGGCGACAACAAACGTTTGTACGCATCTTCAATTGCCATAAACACTTGATCGGTACAAGAAGCGATATTTGTGCGTATGATGAGTCCGTCAATAAGGTCTAAGGCTTCGTCTTTATCCACCTCAACTTTGAGCTTAATGAACCCTTCTTTTTCGGCACGCAACATGGCTAACAATCGGTGCGAAGGTGTTCTGTGCAGCGATTCGCTCCAATCAAAATATTGCTTGTATTTTTGTGCTGTATCGTCGTCTTTTTTCGTTTTTACCACTTTGGTTGTAATGATTGCTTTTCGTTGATAGAGACGTCTTATTTTGTTTCGAACGTATTCGTTTTCGTTAATCCATTCTGCCATAATATGTCGTGCACCTTCTATAGCGTTTTCTACAGAAGTCACTTCCCCTTTTACAAAACGTTGTGCCGCATACAATACATCTTCATGCTGCTGCTTCATGATAATTTTTGCCAACGGTTCCAAGCCGTTTTCTTTAGCAATAGATGCTTTGGTTTTTCGCTTTTTCTTGAACGGTAAATACAAGTCTTCCAACGCAGTCAACGTGTTGGCTTTTGCTATTTTTTCTTGTAGTTGTGGCGTTAACGCGTCTTGTTCTGTGATGACTTTTAAAATGGCTTCTCTTCGTTTTTCGAGTGCTGAAAAGGCTGTTTTTAGTTTGACGATTTCTCCAATTTGCACTTCATCCAGGTTTCCTGTCATTTCCTTTCGATAGCGTGCAATGAAAGGAATGGTACAATCTTCATTAAGCAATTCAATGGTTTTGAGAATACTTTTCTCAGGTAAGGAAAGTTGTGAGAGTATGTATTGGAGTTGGGTCATTTTTTTTGATTGTAAATTAACGTCAGTTTAATATAAGTTTTATTCAAATAGAAATTATGCTCACTTAGAAAATAAAGTACAAATTACTATAATTCAGTTTTTTATTTTCGTTTTCTTTGCTCGCACAAAGAAAAGAAACAAAAGAAAGTGCGCTTTTCCAGAGGTGTTTTTGCTTTTTCTTTTAAGAGAAAAACCAAAACCGCATGAATTTTTCTAAATTTCTTCCAGGGCTTCAGAAATTTTTAACGAAAAATTCCTGCTACACTGCGGAAA
>JBCCLS010000422.1:0-3794 GCA_039026835.1 Bacteroidota bacterium
AAATTTTTAACGAAAAATCTATACTATACTGCGGAAAAGACTAAACGTACTCTTTTATTTTACATCTAACTTACGTTATATAAATTACATTACTTTCTGAATAACTTTTAAAAATTCTTTGTGCATTTTGGTAGTGTAATCTAAGTGCGTAACAATTCTGAGTTTTCCACTTCCCATACCAATGAGGTCAATGCCTAGTTCAGCTAGTGAATTCAAAAATGCTTTTTCATCAATATCGTCCTGCAAATAGAATATGATGATATTGGTTTCTATCGGTTCTACTTTTTTAATGAATGCCAAACTTTCTAAAACTGTTCCAATTTCTTTGGCTTTTTCGTGATCTTCTGCCAATCGTGCTACATGATGATCCAATGCATAAATTCCAGCTGCAGCTAAATAACCTGCCTGACGCATGCCGCCACCCAATATTTTTCGAATTCGCAAAGCTTTATGAATTAGCTCAGCATCCGCCACCAATACTGAACCTACAGGACAACCGAGACCTTTTGACAAACATACCGAAATCGTATCAAACAAATGACCGTATTGTGCTGCAGTTTCTCCTTTGGCAACCAATGCATTCCACAATCGTGCGCCATCTAAATGAAAGCCTAAATCGTGTTCGCGAGCCACTGCATGAATCTTTTCAATTTCAGTAAAATCCCAACATGCACCACCACCGCGATTGGCCGTATTTTCAATTTCTATCAATTTAGTCAACGGACTATGGTAAAAGTCTGGTGGATTAATAGCTGCTTTGGCTTGTGCTGCCGTGTACATGCCACGATGTCCGTCAATCAACTTACACGAAGCGCCGCTGTTAAAACTGACGCCGCCACCTTCGTAATTATATATATGTGCATCTTTATCGCAAATCACCTGATCGCCAGGATTTGTGTGTAATTTAATAGCCGTTTGATTTGCCATAGTGCCACTTGGAAAAAACAACGCTGCTTCCTTTCCAAACATCTCCGCTACTTTTTGCTCTAAATGGTTGATAGATGGATCTTTCTTAAAAACATCATCACCTACACTTGCAGCAAACATAGCTTCCAACATTTTCGGTGTTGGTTTGGTAACGGTATCACTGATTAAATTAATTCGCATTTTTTATTGGGTATTGGGTTTTGGGTGTTTGGTATTGATTTTTTTTGTTTTTTCGTTAATTCGTCGATTTGTTGATTTGTTTATTTGTTTATTTGTTTATTTGTTTATTTGTGTTTAATTTAATTCAAAACATAAACTACTAAACTACTAAACTCATAAACTTTTAAACTTCTTTATTTCTCCAAACGTCACTTCGAGTGTCCTGAACTTGATTCAGGATCATATCGAGAAGTAATTCGATTCAAAAAATAACATTTAAAATCGTACCTCTTTAATGGTTATAATGACAGGCATCAGTTCCTATTGGAGAGCCATCAGGAATTGTCGGAGAAGCTTCTAGTTTAAATTTTTCAGGATACTTTTTAAATTGACTGAGCATTTCTAAATAGTATAATTGATAGGCTTCTGCGTTTTTATACTTTTTTGAACGAATTTTTTCAGCAATTACATTCAACAAATAATTACTCTGTGCTTTCACTGAAGGTGCTGCATACGGATGCTGCGCCAAATGCATAATATGTTTCAATACATTCACTGAAATAGCATGTCCCAACTCACGTTCATACGCATCAGTATACTTTTTATAAACAGTTCTATCTAATACTTCTTCAGTCATTTCTAGAAAGTCCAACTGCTTCGCGTCCATACTTTTTTGTTGAATTAATCGCGCTACACGTTCAGGATGAAATAAAAATCGTAATGTCATATCGCTTGCAGTCGCTGCTGGACTTATCGCATCAAATGCAACGCCTGTTTTCCCTTTAAAAGATTCTCTTGATCGTCCATAGCCAAAAGCTCTTGGTGGAAACAACCCCAATTGATTTCCTGGAATTTTCAATGTTTCGGCATCCAAAGTTTGTAAAAGTGCCTTTAATGCTTCTTTTTGTTGTTTGGGTGAAATAACTTCGGTAATTAATTGTCCGTCATTTTTTGTCGCATAATTATATTCCAATCCACCTATTAACTTGGACGTTGCTTCTGTCTGATATCTGTGGAAAAAATACAACAGTACAAACACATCTTCCAAAACTGTATACGGTTCATTCGTACGAATATTATCCTTTGAAAAATTTTGAATTGCTAATTTACGCACGGCCAATACATTTTTCAATTCTTCTGCCGCACTTGTACCATTATCCCACAAATGCGCATTAACGTGTGCGCCACCTGCTGGACGTGCATCTGCATCTGTAATAAAACGATGTCCTTCTGTGTACGCATTGTTTAATATGTTTTGCAATCCTGTTTTTTCCGCTTCCGCAGAATTGAACTCTGAGTAGGAATATGCTACAGTTACCTTATCCCAGGAACCAATTCCCGTTGCGTATGCATCTGAAAGATCAATATTTCCGTTGGTTATTTTGATTGTCGGATGTGGATAATCCATCACAGAACTTCTATTGTTGGTGCTCGCCGCAAAATTATGCGCAAATCCAATGGTATGACCAACTTCATGCGCTGATAATTGACGAATTCGTGCCAATGCCATTTCCAACATCGGTTGATAATTCTCATCGCTTTGCGCAAAAGGTTTGTTCAGTAATGCTTGTGCAATCAAAAAGTCTTGGCGAATGCGCAAACTTCCCAAACTCACGTGTCCTTTGATAATTTCACCTGTTCGTGGATCTACTACACTAGCTCCGTAACTCCAACCACGTGTCGAACGATGCACCCACTGAATAACATTGTAGCGCACATCCATCGGATCGGCATCTTTGGGTAACATTTCTACCTGAAAAGCATCTTTAAAACCAATGGCTTCATACGCTTGATTCCACCAACGTGCACCATCTAACAAGGCTGAACGCACAGGTTCCGGCGTTCCAGGATCGAGATAATATATAATGGGTTCTTTGGCTTCGCTTACGGCTGCATTCGGATTTTTCTTTTCCAATCGGTGACGCGTTACAAAACGTTTCAACATCGGCTCCTGAATAGGTGTGGCATAATCGTAATACGAAACACTAATTGCGCCACAACGTGGATCAAACACTCTTGGTTTGTAATTAGCATCAGGCAATGCTACAAACGAATGGTGTTGAATTATAGATACCAAAGAAGCATTTGGAGTCACGCTTCTAATATTTCTCCCTTTGGGTTTCCCTGAAAATGTGAGCAACGCTTCAAATTCTACATTTTTTGGAAACGCTTTTGTGCGTTCCATTGCCAAAGCACTTTTTGTTTTATCAATTTTATACGCTCCTTGTTGATTGTTTGCCAAACTTTGAATAACACCATGTGCGTCTTGCAGTAAAAAAGGCGTCAAATCTACTGTATATTTATTTTCCTTTTCTGAAATAATCGGAAAACCAAACAGCACCGATTTTGCAAATGCTTGCTCAACGCTCTTACGTTCCAAATCGTTTGTTGTATTGGCTCTGTAACGTAAATTGGGTTGAACCAACATCAATTTATTCCCCATTTTCTGAAATTGAACCACCACTCCATCACCAATTTGTCCTCTGTCTAGTCCAATATCATTAGAACCAACACCGCTTGCGAGTGAATAAACATACAAGAAATCTTCATTCAGTTTTTCGACTTCTAAAAAAATCTTATCTGTTTTCTCTTCGTACGAAAAATTAAAAAATCCTGTGAATTGTTCGCGAGGATGTGATTTCTTTTTTTCTTGTGCAAAACTTACAGAAACACCTAAGAAAAAGAAGATCAAAAAAGTAGAGATACGC
>JBCCLS010000423.1:0-3780 GCA_039026835.1 Bacteroidota bacterium
ACGAAAAAGAAAACAAAGCTGCTGATACCGCAGAAAACATTACAAACACAACACCCGAAAAAACTATGGAAAAAGGATCTATTCATCAATTTACAGTAAAAGACATTGCTGGAAACGATTTTAAATTAGCCGATTTAAAAGGTAAAAAAGTAATGATTGTAAACACCGCTTCAGAATGTGGATTAACACCACAATACGAACAATTGCAAGACGTATACGAAACATTCAAAGACAAAAACTTTACCATCATAGGTTTTCCGGCAAACAATTTCGGTGGACAAGAACCTGGAAGCAATGGGCAAATTGCCAAATTCTGTAAAGCCAACTATGGCGTTACTTTCCCGATGATGAGTAAAATTTCTGTAAAAGGTTCAGACATGCACGAACTCTATCAATTCTTAACTCAAAAATCACAAAACGGATTGCAAGATTCACAAGTAGCGTGGAATTTTCAAAAATATTTGGTCAATGCCAATGGTGAATTGGAAAAAGTAATCGCACCACAAGTATTGCCAAACGATGCTTCTGTCTTGTCTTGGATAGAGAAGTAGTATCATTTCTCCTCAAAATAGTAAATATCGCTTTTTTTAGATTTGCATACTTCGAAAAAAAAGCGATATTTGCATCATTATGGAACTGTAGATAATTTTATTTCGGACACTTGTCGATCACTTTCGACACTTTTTTGTAGCCCAAACTTCAAGTGGCTGCCTCGTTTTATTACATAAAATTACATCATGACACAGAACCATTCATTCTCAATCAAAAAATTATATTCAGACCTTACTGACGCATTAACAGGCGCACAAAATGATTTCACTACCGGAAGCATTCGAAGAGCGATTTTTATGTTATCCATTCCGATGATTCTGGAAATGTTGATGGAATCTATTTTTGCCATTGTCGACATTGCCTTTGTATCACAAGTCAGCACCAATGCTGTCGCTACTATTGGACTCACAGAATCTGTAGTCACACTTGTCTATGCCGTTGCTATCGGCGTGAGCATGGCTGCTACAGCGTTAGTAGCCCGTAGAATTGGTGAAAAAGATCCTGATGGTGCTTCTAAAGTTGCAGTACAAGCTATCTTTTTGGGTGTACTCATTGCAAGTATTGTTAGCGTAATCGGAATTCTCTATCCCAAAGAAATTCTCGGACTCATGGGCGGTGAGGCTGACCTCATTGAAGAAGGTTTTGGATATACACAAATTCTACTTGGTGGAAACATTACCATCATGCTGCTCTTTCTAATCAATGCCATCTTTAGAGGTGCCGGAAATGCTTCGGTTGCTATGAAGGCATTGATTCTTTCCAATACGCTTAACATCATCTTAGATCCATTGTTTATATTTGGTTTTGGACCGATTCCTGCTTTTGGCGTGGAAGGTGCTGCCATTGCAACGACAATTGGTCGTGGAAGTGCAGTTGTATTTCAACTAGCGGTATTATTTTATGGTTGGAGCGTGATTAAAATTAAGGTGAAAGATTTGGTGTTTAGAGCGTCTATCATGCTCAATCTGCTAAAAATTTCCCTTGGCGGGATTGGACAATTCATCATTGGAACTTCCAGTTGGATTTTCCTCATGCGTATTATGTCTGAATTTGGAAGTGATGTTTTGGCAGGATATACCATTGCCATTCGCGTTGTCATGTTTACGCTGTTGCCTTGTTGGGGAATGAGCAATGCTGCGGCTACATTGGTAGGACAAAACCTAGGAGCCAACCAACCCGAACGTGCAGAAACTTCTGTGTGGAAAACAGGGAAATACAATGCTTGGTTTATGGGAATTGTGTCAGTGGTGTATTTGGTATTTGCCAAAGAAATTATTTCCTTATTTACCGATAAAGCCATCGTCATTGAAAACGGAGCATTATGTTTGCAAATTGTAGCTGTGGGATACGTATTTTATGGATACGCAATGGTTGTGATACAATCGTTTAATGGAGCAGGAGACACCAAGACACCAACGTACATCAACTTTGTATGTTTTTGGTTATTTCAACTGCCGTTTGCCTATCTCATGGCAATCCAGTTTGAATTTGGTCCACAAGGTGTATTTTGGGCAGTTACAGCTGCAGAAGTTCTCATCGCAATCATAGGAATGCTCATCTTCAGAAGAGGTAAATGGAAAGAAGTGAAAGTCTAGGTTTATAACTTGCAGTTTTGTACTTTAGACACCATTAAAATTTCAGCATGAAAAAGAAAAAATTAGGACTCAACACTGTGTGTACTCACACTGGAGATGTAAAAGACACCCAATTTAAAGGTGCAATTTCGCCTTTATACATGAGCAGTTCGTATGCTTTTGAAGATATTGACGAAAAGCGCTATCCACGGTATTTTAACACGCCCAATCAGCAAGCCTTGTGTAAAAAAGTTGCGGCTTTGGAACATACAGAAGATGCTTTAATTTTCGGTAGTGGAATGGCTGCCATTAGTACAAGTTTGTTAGCCTTTTTGCATAAAGGAGATCATATTGTATTACAAAATGCACTCTATGGTGGTACAATGAATTTTGTGTTGGAAGAATTTGACAAATACGGTATCGAATATTCGTTTACAAAAAGTTTGGATATCAAAGATTTCAAAAAAGAAATTCGTAAAAATACCAAGGTCATTTATATAGAAACGCCATCGAATCCTTTGTTAAAAGTGACTGATATTCGAAAAGTAGTAAAGTTGGCAAAGAAGCATAAAGCAATTACGATGATCGACAATACTTTTGCGAGTTCAGTAAATCAATTGCCAGCGACTTTGGGAGTCGATATTGTGATTCACAGTGCTACGAAATATTTTGGTGGTCATAGTGATATTTTGGCAGGAGCTGTTGCCGCTTCTGCAGAACATATCAATCAGATTTTTCAATTGGCAAAAAACTTGGGTGGAAGCTTGAGTGACTTTACCGTTTGGATGTTAGAACGAAGCATGAAAACGCTGGGAATTCGTGTGAAAGCACAGAATAAGAATGCAATGAAGTTGGCAAATTTTCTTGAAAAGTATGATGCTGTGGCGAAAGTATATTATCCAGGATTAAAATCGCATGAAGATTACGAATTGGCAAAATCGCAAATGCTAGGATTTGGCGGAATGTTATCATTCGAATTGAAAGAAGAATACGATGTTTCTAAATTTTTCAAATCACTCAAATTGATCAAACCATCCATGAGTCTGGCAGGTGTAGAAAGTACTGCGTTAAGTCCAACACAAACCTCACATGCCTTGCTGACTGCTGAAGAACGCGAGCGTCAAGGAATTGCAGACGGACTCATTCGATTCTCTGTAGGAATTGAAGAAGCAAAAGACATCATTGCTGATTTAAAGCAGGCAATCAAAAAGGCGAAAAAGAAATAAGAAAATCTATAAAAACAGAAAAGAGGCTGTTTAAAAAGTGACTAGAAACGTCATTCTGAGCTTGACTCAGAATCTCATTACATTTATTATCAAATGTTATAAGAAACCGAAACCTGTGCTGAACTTGATTCAGTATTAAGTTCGGTTCGACGAAATTTGTACTTTTTAGACAGCCACTTTTTTTATGCTCTTAAAGCCTTGTTAATTGGAGTTGTATTCTTACATTTTTAGCTATATTCGTTTATACTACAAAAACATACATTAAAAAACCATACCAAATTATGCGAAATATTTTCTTAGCAATTATCGTACTATGCATTAGTTCGGTTCAATCTGTTACAGCACAAAGTACTTCCCCAACTCCAAAATTTAATCTTGATTTTGAAAAAAATGTCTCAGGCAAAAAGTTACCTAAAGATTGGTTTCAA
>JBCCLS010000424.1:0-3778 GCA_039026835.1 Bacteroidota bacterium
ATTTCTTTTTCAGCCAACAAAGCATAATATGTAGCAAATCCTTCTTGCAACCAGTGATGCGTGCCACTTTTCGCCGTCACCAAATCACCAAACCATTGATGTGCCAATTCATGTGCGTTGACATTGACATAATTTTTATCGATAAAACTGATACTATCAATCATAAAACGATCAGAAAAAATAGTCGTTCCTACATTTTCCATTCCCGCATATAAAAAGTCTTTTACAGGAATTTGCTTGTAATTTTGCCACGGATACGGAACTCCGATTTCTTCCTCTAAGAAGTCAAAAATTCGTTTGGTATATCGGTAAGAAGGTTCAAACTTGGCTTCATCTTCTGGATAGTAATACATTTCGAGTGGAATGCCACTTTTGGAAGTTTCGACTTTTTTTTGATACTTTCCGATGGCAATCGCAGCCAAATAGCTACTCATCGGCTGTTTCATATCGTAATACCATTTCGTCAACGAGTCATTTGGCGATTCTTTCTTGAGCAATTTTCCATTCGCAATGACTTCATAACGCTTATCAAAGGTGATGCTAAAGTCAAATTCAACTTTTTCATTCACATCATCAAAACTTGGGAGCCAACTGCTTGTGTACTTACCTTGTCCTTGTGTCCAAACTTGCTTTCTGCCTTTGGTTTCGTTCCAATCAATAAAGTACATGGCTTTGGCAGGATTGGTAAATGCGGCTAATCCGACGGTATGCTTCTCGCCTTTTTTAAAGGTATTTTTTAGAATGATTTTTTCATCGCGATAGTCACTTGTACCTTTGAAACTCTGCTGATACACTTTGTAGGTATTTAACGTTCGCATATCAAAATAGATGCTGTCGGTGTCTTGTAGAATTTCAAACTCGTATACCACATCAATACCTACTTCCTTGAGTGTAGGGCGCATGACAATATCAACCGTTGCTTTTTTAAAATCAACAACTGATGTTTGTTGACCTAATACAGTATATGTACAAAAAAATATGAGAAAGGAAAAAATAGACTTCATCATAGGCTTAAAACAAATAATACACCAAAATAGTATATTTCAGTGTATTATTTTATGTGGTTATGTTTTAAAAATTTAATTCGTCACCGTAGGTTTTACGATTGGCGTATTACTCTTTACAACGACAAAAGTAGAGGTTGCATAATACGCTCCGTTTTGTCCTGAAGTTGTGCCGCCATCACTTGTCCAATTTTCATAATCGTATTCAAACATAAAAGTGCTTCCGCTCATAGGTGTGCTCATCTGATCAATTCGAACAGGCACCGCCATTCCTGGACACCAACCTGCTCTGTCTGGCACCCAATTTCCAGCCTGCGGTTGCACAGGATTTGTTGCACAGCCAATTGGTCCCATGTTGTGTTGGAAGGTTGTAGCACCATTTATTTTTACATCATGAGTTCTGTAACACCATTCTGCACACGGTCTGTTATCTGCATCAACAGGTGTGGCATGTCCCCAACCTGAAATTATGGTTCGTAAGTGTGTAGCTTCTGCATTGGCAGGAATGCTAATGGTTTTGGTCAAATCCCACATAGCTGGATCAATTGTAACACCATACGGTACGCCTGAGGTAGACCAATCGTCATAGGTAATGACATCAGCAATAGCATAATACGGATAGTCAGGTGTTCCTTCTACATAATCAAATTCGACTGATAATTCCCAGCCATCAGATCCCCAAGTTTCTATACGAGCGTATAATTCGGCGCTTCCTTGCAATAAAGATTTAAAGTCGGTTACATCAATTTCAAATCCTCTGGATAATTGTGAATTGTCTACTCCATACGGTGTAATGTAACGACCAATTTCATAAAATTCGCCCGAAGCAGCATCTTTTACTTTTATGTTTGCGTATACATCCCATGCATTACAGCCGTCGCCAGATGGACAACGTAATTTTACATACATCATAATTTGCTCGATGTTAGACATGTCGGTATGCAAATTGTAGGTATTGGTCACCGTTTGATTGTGTCCGCCACCAAAGGCAATTCGCTGGTTGTTGAATGTTTGGTAATTGTGTCGCATTGCGGTTCCGATTCCTGAAAGTCCGATAACATCGTCAGATACTTCCAAAGCTGCGAGCGTAATGTCGCCCGTTTGTCCACCAATATCCGATGCTGTGGGAATAAAGCGTACATATAAATTTTCAGTCGTGGAATTGATGGCCGTATGATCGTACGTGAGTGTTGTACCAAAAGTGATGTTATCTTTAGAGATCTCAAACGGTCCAGAAACGGTGGCTGTCACATCATTTTCTAAATTCAAGCCTTTTACTTGTACTGTTTGTGAGTTAGACATGGTTCCCGCGGTTACTTCTCCAAAAGGATTTACGGTACCTATCACTTGAATCTCACGCATGATTTCTAGTGCAGTTCCTGTGAGTGATATTTGGATGGTATCAAAATCATTAGACGTAACGGTAATCGTCCCTGTCAAATCTCCTAGATCAGTTTCGGAAGGATTGAAACGTATGGTAATTGTATTCGTTTGATTTGCTTGTTCGGCAGTAAAGTTAATGTTTGCACTATAATTTGTAGCATCATTTGAAATTTCAAAAGCGCCTGAGACACTTATGGAAACTGATTGCGTTAATCGTGCACCTGTCAATGTAACTGATTTTGGTGAAGAAGTTGTTCCTGCTTGAATTGCTCCAAAACTAATACTCGTACTACTAGCACTCAATGTAGGATTTGAAACTTCGGAGCCATCATCAGAGCTACAGGCATAAAAAATACATGTACATGCAATGAGTGAGGCTAAAATGGTGTAAATGGTTGGTTTTCTTTTCATGTTGTTCATTTGATTTGCTCTAAATTTAAGTAAAAAAGCTGAAACTTTCTCCCAACAAAAAACCCCAATAGCGGCATATTGAGGTTTTTGATTGGAATTGGAGGTTTTTAATTGTTAAAGTCTACTTATCTTTAAGTCGAAGTAGCATAGCTTCCATATCACCTATAATTCGTGTAGATTCTGATAAGAGCCTTTTAATTTCTGGGATAGCACTATCATCAAACACTATATTTTCCAGCATGCCTTTAGTTGTGACACTTTCATCCCATAACTTAATAAGATTGTCACTCAAAGCCTGTCTATCCAATCCTCCACCAAACAAAGGTTTAATAAAACCCTTGGCTACTACATTCCCAACTGCAGCTATTAACGTTAAAAATGCTGTAATTATCGTTGCATTTTCTTGTGTCTTTGCATAAAATAATATTAAAGTTCCTGCAGAAGATAACACAGTGACTATTTGTAATATAGTAAGTAAGCTATTATATTTTATAAGTACTGGCCGAATATCATCTAGTACGTCCCTAGCCAACTGATTGATATCACTGAGTGCAGCAATTGATTTATTAACTATTTTCTTATATTCTGCAAAAGGATCATCTTCATCATTCTGATTGTCTATTTGAACGACTAAATTTTCATAATCACTCTTTCTATAATTTTGTAAAAAATAAGTTGCCTTTTCGTTTGTTGTTTTTGTAAGTCCCATATATTTAAAGTTTAGAATCTGAATCTTCATGAATAGTGAATTCCCATTGCGTTTCACTTATCAACTTGCAGGATACTGTAACCTGTACTTCGCCTTTCATCATCAGTTCCACACTATTGTTACACGAATTAACATCACTATCATTTGAAACAAAATTGATTGATATTTTTTCCATCTTACGGTTGATTCCTGTAGTTTTAATTTTCCTACTAGTTTTACATTGCACTTTCAATTGATCTTTTTTACTATTAAAAGTTCTTTTCAAATTTCA
>JBCCLS010000425.1:0-3774 GCA_039026835.1 Bacteroidota bacterium
CAACAAACGAAGCAAAAAGTTTTACATAAAAAATAAAAAACATAAAATGAAAAAGTATTTTTGCTAAAACCTAAAACCTAAAACCTAAAACCTAAAACCTAAAACCTAAAACCCAACAAATGACCTTCAAAGAACTAAAACTCAACAAACCCATTATTCGTGCATTATTTGAAAAAGGCTACGAAACTCCAACTGTAGTTCAAGAACGTGCGATTCCTGTAGTTTTAGCACAAAAAGATATCATTGTCTCAGCGCAAACCGGAACCGGAAAAACAGCCGCGTATGCATTGCCGATATTACAATTATTATTTCACAAGCAAGATGCGCCAAAAAAAGGAAAAAAGATCAAAGCATTGGTAATATGCCCTACGCGTGAATTGGCAATTCAAATTGAAGAAAATTTTAAAGCATACAGCAAATTTACCAATTTGCGTACAGGTGTAGTTTTTGGTGGTGCTTCTATTGAACCGCAAAAAGACATGCTCAAAAAAGGTATAGACATTTTGGTGGCCACACCTGGAAGATTGCTCGATTTACACAAGCAAGACATCATCAATTTAGATTATGTTGAAACCTTAGTTTTGGACGAAGCCGATTTAATGTTAGACATGGGATTTATTGACAACGTTAAAAAAATTGAACGTTTGTGCCCCAAAGACAAGCAAATTCTATTGTTTTCAGCAACAATGCCCTATAAAGTAGAGTTGTTGGCAAATTCTATTTTAAAAGCGCCAGAATATATTGAAGTTTCCCCAACGTCTTCTGCGGCAAAAGGTGTGCAACAACTATTGTATTATGTGCCGAAGCCTAAAAAGATAGAATTGTGTTTGCATGTGTTGCGAAATACAGTCAAAGGAAGTAGTATCATTTTTAGACGGACAAAATTTGGAGTAGACAAGCTTGAAAAAACCTTACTTCGAAACAACTATAAAGTAGCGAGTATTCACGGTGACAAATCGCAAAGTGTGCGACAGCTAGCGTTGAATACCTTTAAAAATGGAGAAGCCGATATTTTCATTGCAACTGATGTAGCAGCGAGAGGAATTGACATCAAAAACGTAGATGTTGTCATCAATTTTGACATTCCTAATGTAGCGGAAACCTATGTGCACAGAATTGGAAGAACAGCCCGCGCTGGCGCTTCTGGAATGGCAATTTCGTTCTGTTCAGCAGATGAGAAAAATTATATCAAAGACATTCAACAATTGATCAACACTACAATTACTGTAGAAACGGAGCATCCGTATCCGCTCGATCCAAAAGCCAAACCTGAAGTTCACAAGAAAAAAGGAAGCAAACATAAAAAAGGACGGAAATCTGCTGCTTCTAAAAAGAAGAAAAAACGTTGGTATTAGTGGATTTTTGATTTTGGATTGAAGATGTATGATTTTGATTTTTTGAACTTTCATAACGAGCGCAGCACGGTAATCTTTATCTATCAAAGAATAATTTTGCCATAAAAACAAACAGATTGCCGCATCGCTATGCTCTTCGCAATGACGTATCCTTGCATTTCTAAATAACTTTATGATTTGTCATTACGCGTACAGCCCAGTAATCTAATAATTATGTATGCCAAAAAGCTGAAAACCACAAAGACTTATCTATTATATGTAGTTAATGTGATTTCGATATAAAAACACAACAGTGGCTTTTTCTTTTCCGCAGTGTAGCAGGGATTTTTCGTTAAAAATTTCTGAAGCCATGGAAGAAATTTAGAAAAATGCATGCGGTTTTAATTTTTCATAGAAAGAAAAATTAAAAACACCTCTGGAAAAGCGCACTTTCTTTTGTTTCTTTTCTTTGTGCGAGCAAAGAAATCGAAAGTAAAGAACTAAATTAAAGTAATTTATGCTTTATGTTTTTAGTGAGGATAATTTCTATTTGAATAAAACTTATATCAATCTCACATTAAATTAACAAAAATACACGCTGTTTAGGTTTTCTTTTGACAATCGCGTAGTTTCGTGACAAACCACTATGTTTTATCTACATGCAATCATTACTTCAAGAAATAAGCACACGCTGTTTTGTGAGTCCAGAACTATTGCGCGGACTCAACACTGCATTTGAACGAAAGGAAATTTCGTCCGGAACTACACTCTTAACACAGGGACACAAGGCAAATTACTTGTACTTTATTGAAAAAGGAATTTTACATACTTATTATTTTCACGACGGAAAAAAAGTGTCTTCCTGGTTTTATAAAGAAGCGCAGTTTATGAGTTCGTGGCATAGTTTTTATGCGCAAAAACACAGTTTTGAAGCTATTGAATGTTTAGAAGAAAGTGTCATTTATCAAATTAGTTACGCCAATTATCAACAACTGATTTCTGATTTTCCAGCTTTTGGAAACTTTGCGCGATTGCTTGCCGAAGAAATGCTCATTTTTATTGACGAATTCAACAAAGGTTGGTCATTTTTATCTGCCAAAGAAAAATACGCAGCATTACTTTCCTTTTTTCCAGATATTGAATTGTATGTAAAATTGGGCTATATCGCTTCTTTTTTAGGAATATCACAAGAAACGTTGAGTCGATTGCGAACACAATCCTAACTTTTTGATCTATGTCAAAAGAAGTCGTAGAAAGTTCATGAATCTTTGTGACAAATATAAAAGACATGAAAAATTCAACCTTATTAATCAGAAGTTTACTGGTGATTATCGTTTTTGCAGGAAGTGCACATTTGATGACATATGCCGCTGACCAAAATCCTAATTTTACTTCAACGGACACAAAATTCACACAATCGAACAACAAAACAGAAGACATTACCGGGCGATGGAAAGTCACCTACAATACGGAGGAATTCCAAGGTGCAATTGTGTACAACATCAAAAAAGAAGGCAACAAATTCAATGCCTATACTTTTGAATATCAAGATACCAACGGATTTGGTTCACCCGCAGAAAAAACCAAAACCTTGATAATTACATCGTTCAAAGGCGCCAAAGGCAAAGGTGTTTACAAATTGGAATACGAAGACGAAATCTATGATGTAGACTGCACTATTGTAATGGTTGATGAGAACACATTTAGACTCAGTTATGATTATTATGGATATAGCGGAGAAGAAACTTGGAAAAGAGTCAAATCATGATTGAATTGTTATCTGAAAAAATTAGTTGGATTGATGTAGACTATTGGTTTTACATTTTTAACGATCTCAGTTTGTTGTATATCATTGTTCCATTTTTTGTGTTGGAATTGTTTCGCTACGCCTATTTGAAACGTTTGAATGCCAATTTGGTGTTGGATAGCATTGCCAATGTGCTCACTTTCGGAGCTTTCTACGCAATTGAAATTGCACTTGGATTGTTGGCGATTACCAAACTCTATTTTTGGGCGTATCAAAATATAAGTCTACCACATTTAGAGCTGAATTGGACAACTATTATTACCTGTATTATTTTGGCTGATTTCGCGTATTATTGGGAACATCGCATGATGCATCGCGTGGGAATTGGCTGGGCAACGCATACGGTACATCACAGTTCGCCGCACTTTAACATGTCGGTCGCGTATCGTTTTGGTCCGTTGGATGCTATTATGCCAATCGTATTTTCATTGCCGTTAGTCATGTTAGGATTTGATCCAATTTTGGTATTACTTTCAGAAGTATTTGTACAAGTTTTTCAAACCTTATTGCACACAGAAATCATAGGGAAATTGATCAAACCTGTAGAATATATCTTCAATACGCCATCGCATCACCGCGTGCATCACGGTGCTAACAGACAATATTGGGATAAAAACTACGGTGGAATTTTTA